>JAHDDM010000073.1 GCA_020629355.1 Rhodospirillaceae bacterium | reverse complement strand
ACAACACCATCTTCCGTTTTCACCCGTGGGTTCTGTTCACCCTTGGTAGAAACAGACATCCGCACACCTTGATCCAGCCCATTTGCGCGCAAAGCCCGCTGTACGGCCATTGCACGGCGCAAACCAAGGCTGGAATTGTACGCGGCATCGCCAGAGCGGTCAGTATGACCAAAAATATTGATTTTGGTGACATTGGCCTGCATTGCAGCACTCGCAATAACCTTGATGGTTTTCATGTAGTTTGCATCAATTTCCGCACTATCCAGACCAAAATAAACATTAAACGGCCCTGGAACAGCAACGGGTTCTGGAGCTGGTGCTTTCGCCATTGGCTTGACTGGCTCAGGCTTCATCAGCTCTTCCAAGCGCGCGGCCTGATGATCAAATTCATCTTTACAGGCCTGAATATGATCCTGTTGCAGGTTTTCTTCCAGTTCTTGCAGGTAGCAATCATAGGCCACCTGTAGTTTCGCTGCAGGCCCTGGATAGGATGCAGCAGCATTTTTGGCTTCAAGAAGACTAACAAGTTTCGCCCGCGCAACCATCGCATCAATCACCAAGTCATTCGGGAAAGAACGCGCTAAAATATCGGTTGCTGGAACAGCCTCACCCGCACCAGCCTTCATCGCTTTATCCATGAAGTAATCACGGTCTGCCCAATCATGCTCGGCTTCTTCGGCCTGTCCTAAAGCCATATAGCCATGATACAGATGCTTGGTGAAGGCATTGCCCTCAAGCTGTGTCATTGGGGTATATTGATTTGCACAACCCACCAGAAACAGTGCTGTACCTGCTGAAAGAAGTAATTTTACGGAACGTGTGGACTTCATAATAAATCTCCGAGAGAATGAAACATGGAAATACAAAAGATTAACTGAATGACCCATACCATAATTTTATGGCTCAAGCAAATAGGGAATATTCAGCTCAAGAGTGATTGCACCAGTTCCGCACCGCTAGGCATGGCAACGCCGGTGGCAATTTCTGCAGAACGACTGATTCCTGCAACAGGCAAGCCAGATTCCAGCAAAAGATTTAATAGTCTGGCATAGTCTGGAAAAATATCTAATCCTGTGACAATAATTCCGTCGATGTGCCCCTGTTTGGCAAATTCATCCAGCATCAACCGCTGCAAGCGAGAATCACAGACCTGCGAAACCACCAACAAGCGATACATCGCCATGTCTGAAAAGCCGCTCAGTAATGCGCCAAGTTCTGCACCATCAAACGGATTGATGGGGGCTGTATCAATCAGATCAAAAGTGCTTTCGGTTTCGTTAATTTTTTTCTGAACACTTTCACTACGAACATGGTGCGCCTTGACATCGGTGAGCTTGGCGAAATTGCCGATGGTATAGCGATTGCCAATGCGCTTGGCATCGAGATTAAACAGGCGCACAGGTTGCTCTTCGAGGCGATAATGCAGGGCAAATTTCATCATTGTACTGGTTTTGCCCATACCAGAAGGACCAAAGAACAGCATCGGCAATTTTGGCAAGGCTGGATCAAGAAGATTAAGCCTTGGGATTTCTTGCTCCAGTACTGCTGCAAGTAAATCTTCAGCATTTGCGCAAGTGTTCTCTGCTTGCAGTCGCTCGGCGGTTTGCAATAGTCGCGGCTGCAATATCGGCGTAAAATATTCCGCAAGCAGCAGGGCAAACGATTGAATAACATCCGTATGTGCCTTATCTGGCACGACAACTTCAGCAAGATTAGAGTTCTCGACACTGTCAGAGGCAACAACCTCCACCAGACCATCTTCATCGACACTACGGCGCACCTGTACGATCACCGCATGATCGCCCATCTCACGCCGTACCGCGTGCATGGCTTGCGTCACTGATGGCGCAACAAAAATTCGCTTGCTCCTATAACGAGCAGCGTCCTCTTCAGCCTGATCTTTTGCATCATTCATCAAATTCTCCCTGTCAGCCTGTTGCCTTGCGCATGATGTTCTCAATCGGGCCTCTGCGGAATATACGAGACCAGAGCAGAGCATAAATTGTAGCCAGAATGCAAAACAGCCCCGCCGCAAGTACGGCCGTAGTAATACTCTGCCCCTCTAGCAGCCCCAACATCTCAAGCGCGCCCATACCCAGCAATATATGCGCAATATACAGGGTTAAGGTCTGGCGGCCAGCGGGGGCAATAATCTGAAGAATCCCAAGCCGTTTTGCTGTTTCAGAGACCAGAAGGCAACAACCAATCACGAAACAGGCTATACTGCCTCCAGCCACGGTATAGAGCGGCATTGGTGGCAACGGATGCGTCGAGAACAGATAGGCCAGTTCGGGATCAATCAGAACCAGAGTGGGGGTTACAGATGCACTGAAAATTTCTATAGCCAGAAAAACGCCCCCGCCCCAGAGCATCAATCGCCTTTGCGTCACACGACAGTTCAGATTGATACGCCCAAGCATCATGCCAAATAGGAAAAATCCTAGCCACGGAATTACCGGATGCCAGCCATTGAAAAACAGATTCCGCACAAAACCCACTGGAGTCCAGAAATCGCTGTAACTGTATTCTGTCCAGTTCCAGCCAGTATCATAATCCAGCACAAACAGCAGCGTTACAAAAGCCAGATTAAGCCCGATTACCACTCCGATTAAGGTTCGGTTGCTGCACCCCAGTAGTAAGACTCCAAAAAAGAAATACAAGGCATAATAATGGATAATATCGGCCTCAAAAACCAGCATATTCAGAAGCCCCAAAACCAACAGAAAAGCGGCTCTTTTCAGGGTGATCAACAGGGATTGCTGTCTCAGGCTGGAAAGCCCAAGACCCATTCCCGCAACAACGACAAAAATTGCTGCCGCGCGTCCCTCGAGCAGTTCGGTCAACAGGTTCGCCAGACCCTGATCAGACTCCGCGCCCATGGCGACTTTGAAATTCACCATCACCATCCCAACAAAGGCCAGATACCGCGCCAGATCAAGCCCATCAAGATAAGATTTCGATGTTGCTGTGATCGGATTGGTCATATTCCGCTTCCCGCAATCTCTTAAATGAGACCGATGGTGCGAATCCGTGCCGAAACATGAATCTCGTTTTGCGAAATGACCATAATATTCGGATTAAATCGCTCAATCACAGTACGGACATAAGGCCGAATTGCTGGACTAACCAGCATCACAGGTGAAATACCGCGCTCGTTCTGTTCTTGATAGACCTCTTTAACGCGCTTGGTGAACTCTTGTAGTGCGCTTGGTGCCATGGCAAGCTGCCGTTCACCATCTTCATCCACCACGGATTCAATAAAGGTCTGCTCCCATTCAGGGCTTAGGGAAACCAGCATGATGATACCGTGTTCATTGACCACCGAGTCTGAAATTTGCCGCGACAAACGCGCCCGAACATGTTCGGTGATATACAGAACATTCTTGGTATAGCTACAGGATTCATAGATACCCTCAAGGATAGTGGGTAAATCTCGAATCGAGACCCGCTCTGATAACAGATTTTGCAAGACACGCTGGACACCACCCAAAGTAATACCATTCGGGATTAAGTCGCTGACCAGCTTGCTGTGTTGAGTCGGCAATTCATCCAGTAATTTTTGCGTTTCACCATAAGACAACAATTCGTGCATGTTGTTCTTGACCAGTTCCGTCAAATGCGTTGTGATCACCGTCGAGGGATCAACCACAGTATAACCACGGAACATAGCCTCTTCCCGTGAGGTTTCACCAATCCATGTCGCTGGCAAGCCAAAGGTTGGCTCGATACCAGATTCACCTGCAATGGTAATCTTTTCGCCGCGCGGATCCATGGCCAAAAGCATATTCGGGCGCAAGTCACCACGTCCTGCTTCGATTTCCTTGATCATCACAACATAGCTGTTCGAGGGCAGCTGTAAATTATCCTGAATACGAATGGCTGGCATGATAAAGCCGCATTCTGAAGCAATCTGCCGCCGTAAAGCCTTGATCTGATCCGTCAAACGGTACTCATTATTGGCATTGATCAAAGGCAACAAACCGTATCCCAATTCCAGTCGCACAAGATCAATTTGCAATGCGCTAGAAATTGGCTCTTCAGAAGGCAAAATCAATTCATCATCAGCAATCGTTTCCGCTTCCTGCTCTTCACGTTGACCACGGCGATAAATGAAAAGGCTTAAACCCGCGGTCAACAAGCCCAAAAACACAAATGGGAGAAAAGGCAGACCTGGTGTAATAGACAGGCCAAACAGTACCAATGAGGACAGGATCATTGCCGAAAGGTAATTGCTCAGCTGTCCGAAGACCTGCTTGTCGGTGGCCTCTGCCGTGCCGCTGGTTTTCGTCACCAACAGACCAGCAGCCGTCGAGACCACCAGCGCGGGAATTTGCGTGACCAGACCGTCCCCGATCGTCAACAGAGTATAGTTCTGCGCCGCATCAGCCAAGGCCATATCGCGCTGTACCAGGCCGATAATAATCCCGCCAACAACATTCACCAGTGTGATTAAAATTCCCGCAATGGCATCGCCTCGGACAAATTTTGATGCCCCGTCCATTGCGCCATAGAACGCACTTTCCTTTTCAAGAGTACTCCGTCGACTGCGGGCATCATTCTCATCAATCAATCCAGCAGATAAATCAGCATCAATCGCCATTTGCTTACCGGGCATGGCATCCAAGGTGAAACGCGCGGTCACTTCGGCAATACGGCCAGCACCTTTGGTGATCACGATAAAGTTAATAATGACCAGAATCGAGAACACAATAATCCCGATAACATAATTGCCGCCCGCAACAAAACTACCAAAGGCCTGAATAACCTGTCCTGCGGCATCGGTGCCTTCGTGACCATTGCTGAGAATCAGCCGTGTCGAGGCCACGTTCAATCCTAAACGCAACATGGTCGCAATCAGCAAAATCGTCGGAAATGAGCTTAACTCTAATGGGGTGACAATAAAAATCACTGCCATCAGAATAACCACGGAGAACGCAATGGATATCGCCAGCGAAAAATCCAATAGCCAGGTTGGCAGAGGAATCAGAAGCAGGGTCAAAATTGCCAAAATGCCCAAAGGCAGGATAAAGTCCATCCGTCCCGCAAGCGCACCGATCCCGCTTTGCAGTCTGGGGCTGTCTTGAATGGCCTGTCCAAGGCCAGCGAGCATATTTTTAGGGGGTGTCTCTTCGCTCATTATTGTTTACTCGCCCCCAATGCTCAGGCCATCGGTCAAGCCCTCTTCGGTGTATTTCTTGAGCTTATTGCGCAAGGTACGAATCGAAATGCCCAAAATCTTGGCAGCCTGTGTTCTATTACCCGTATATTGATCCAGCGTATTCAAAATTAACTCGCGCTCAACATCATCCACCGTGCGCCCAACCAGAGAACTCCCCGCGTTTGCAATCTTCTCTTCAACCGCAACTTCTGGTTGGCGGAATTGCTTCGGATCAAGCAGAATCGAACCCGCATCCAAATACTGCCCTTGCGATAACAGTACCGAACGATGCACGGTATTTTCCAGTTCACGAACATTACCCGGCCAAGAGTAGCTCATCAGCTTATCCCGCGCTTCACGCGAAAACGGTCGGTAATCCACACCATTATCCTCGGCGTAACGTTTTGCAAAATAATCCGCCAGTTTCGGAATATCACTCAGACGATCACGCAATGGCGGAATGGTCAAGGCAACAACATTCAAGCGGTAATATAAATCCTGCCGAAAATTTCCAGCCTCAACCTCTTCGAGCAGTTCGCGGTTGCTCGTGGCCAGCAAACGCACATCCACCTTCACTGGCGCATTACTGCCAACACGGTCAATCTCACGCTCCTGAACCGCCCGCAACAGCTTGGCTTGCAGATGCTTATCCATCTCGCTAATTTCATCCAGCAACAAAGTCCCGCCGTGCGCCGCCTCAAACTTGCCAATCCGCCGCGCCGTTGCCCCCGTAAACGCGCCCTTCTCATGGCCAAAAAGCTCGGACTCCAGAAGATTCTCTGGTATGGCAGCACAGTTCACCGCAATGAAGCTCTGACCATTGCGGTTGCTCTGTTGGTGTAAATACCGCGCCAGAACCTCCTTACCCGTGCCAGACTCACCCAAAATCAATACCGAAGCCGATGATCCCGCAATCTGATCAGCCTGTGCCACCAAGTCATGCATCTTCGCATCTTCATAAATATAGGCACTATTATCTTCGACAATCGCCTCGAACACTGCGGCAATAAGCTCAACATCTGGCGGCAAGGGAATATACTCCCGCGCACCAGCCTGAATCGCCGCCACCGCACCCGCCGCGTCCGTGGCATCAATCCCACAAGCAATAACAGGCGCGGCAATATGCTCCCGCTCCATCGCACTGATCAAGGCTGGAACATCCGTGCGGACATCTGCCATGACCACATCAACATCTCCGTCCATGCGCAACACACCCAAAGCGCGTGGCACATCAGAGGCCGATATGACCTTGGCACCGCGTTTCAGGGCAATATCCCCCGCGGTTGCCATATGGCCTTCGAGCATTCCAACAATCAGGAGTTTCATCTGTCTATTTACCTATCTTTCACACACCACTATTATCTTGGCACATCATCTCTTATAACCGCTCTGTTTTTTCCCTCTGTCGCGACCTGTCGATGGTTCTACCATCGACTAAAAACATATAACCTGTCGATGGTTCTAC
>JAHDDM010000072.1:5087-6677 GCA_020629355.1 Rhodospirillaceae bacterium | reverse complement strand
CCAACAATGGTATCGAAACCTTCAGGCAGACCTTGAATAAAATCATAGACCTGTGCCTGTTTTGCCGCCGCAATGATTTCTTCTTGCGAAGCACCATGGCGACCATAAGCAATATTATAGGCAATGGTGTCATTAAACAGTACGGTATCTTGTGGCACAACACCTATCGCCTTGCGTAGGGATGCCATTGTATATGCCTGCAATGGCGTGCCATTGATCAAAATCTTACCTTGTCCATAGTCATAAAAGCGGAACAGCAGTCGTGATAAGGTTGATTTTCCTGCACCAGAAGGCCCTACAACCGCAACGGTTTGTCCAGCAGGAATATGAAAGTTAATCCCTTTCAGAATCGGACGATTGGCGTTGTAATGAAAATGGGTATCGACAAATTCAATGCTGTACGGTCCCTCTGCTGCCAGTTCTGTTGCATCAGATTGATCAATCACCTCGCGCTTGACGTTTAAGACCTTGAACATGGCTTGCATGTCCGTGGTGGCCTGTTTCATGGTGTGGTAGACCCAACCAAGGAAATTCAATGGCATATAGAGCTGGATCATAAACCAGTTCAGCATGACAAAATCGCCAATGGTCATTGTGCCTGCAACAATCTCTTGCGCTGCCATGATCGACAGCCACAGCATCCCTAGCGCAATGATGACGGCTTGACCAAAGTTGACCAATGACAGGCTATAGGTACTTTTGACCGCAGCATTTTCGTAATTCTGCAAGGCGTGATTGTAACGGTGGTATTCGTGCTCTTCGTTATTGAAATATTTGACGGTTTCGTAATTCAATAGACTGTCAATCGCCTTGGTATTGGCGTGCTCGTCTTCAGCGTTCATTTGACGGCGGAATTTCATGCGCCATTCTGTCACCGATAGAGTAAAAGTCGCATAGATAACCACCGTCACCATGATCACCAAAGCGTACATGAACGACAGATAGACCCATAAGAATATTGTGACCAGCAAAACCTCAAGCAAGGTGGGCAAAATATTCAACAACATAAAACGCAGGACTTCCTGAATGGCTTTTGAGCCACGCTCGATGACGCGCGACAGGCCGCCCATATAGCGTTCAAGGTGAAAGCGTAAACTGAGATTATGCAGATGCTCAAAAGCATCCAGGGCAATATGACGTACTGCAAGCTGTGCAACACGCGCGAACATGACCTCACGGAGCTGCTCGAACAGAGTCACCGAAATACGCGCTGCTGTGTAGGCGAGGATCAGACCTAACGGCAGTAAGATTACAGCATCGGCGCTAGGTTCAAAAGAATCAATCAGCTGTTTTGACAGATACGGCGTTGCTACTCCAACCAGTTTTGCCAGCACCAGAAACACCATTGCCCAAGAGATACGGCGGCGTAATGTCCGGTCTTTGGGAAACAGATAAGGCAAAAACGCCCTGATCATATCCCAATTTTGGGAGTCATCCTTAGAGCGTTCAGGCTGTTGCGGGGCAGGCTGGTCTGTTTCAGAGTTGGCTTTTGCCGTATCGGTCATGAAAGATTCGTACTATCCAGCAACCCTTTGAAGCGTCTATCAACGGCATCCATGAATTGTTCGGTGGTGAGCCATTTCTGCTCAG
>JAHDDM010000072.1:2785-4987 GCA_020629355.1 Rhodospirillaceae bacterium | reverse complement strand
ACGTCACCGTCATAGTTTTTCGCGGCCCAAATGAAATTGCCGTTGGCTTTCAAGGAGAAGGCCACCATGTCATCAATCAGACGGTGTTCGTAGGTTAGGCCAGCCTTTTCGTAGCGTTCGGTGAATTCCTCTTCGTAGACCTTGGCAAAAATGTCTTTGAAACGCCCGTCATAGGCTTTCAGGATGGTATTTTTTGTCGAGAGATACACAGGATAATTACGCAAAAGACCATAATTCAAACAGGCGCGTGCGAAGCCTTCGATGGAACGATCAAGGTTGAACATGCCCATGGCGATTCCAGGACCATCAAATTCAAAAACTTGATGCCGAATAGTTTCACCGTCTGGATTCATGGGCGTAAAGGTAATCGAAAGCAATCCAGCCTCTGGCACCAGAAAATCTGTTGCACGATATTGATCACCAAAGGCGTGTCTGGCCACCACAATGGGATCTGTCCAGCTTGGCACAAGTCTAGGAACATTCTGGCACACAATGGGTTCACGAAAGACTGTGCCATCCAGGATATTGCGGATTGTCCCGTTCGGAGACCGCCACATGCTTTTGAGATTAAACTCCTCAACCCGATCCTCGTCTGGTGTAATGGTGGCGCATTTAATGCCAACACGGTGTTTTTTAATGGCATAGGCCGAATCTTTGGTAATCTGATCATCGGTTTCATCGCGTTTTTGAACGCCAAGATCAAAGTAATCCAGTTTAATATCCAGATAGGGCAAAATCAGCTTATCCTTGATCATTTGCCAGATGATGCGGGTCATTTCATCGCCATCAAGCTCGGCAACAGGGTTTTTCACAGTAAGCTTAGCCATTGTTTATTGTCCTTAAATCTGAAGTAAAAAATGTCGTATGCAGTATATAGTCGATGTTTGGCGTTGGAACAAGAGAACACTCATGCTATCACATGGCGGACTAGGAGATTATTGCACTTTCAAGTAGGTCAAGGTATGGATTTCAAAAAACACTTCAAAGACAGCATTGCAGAGCTAAAGCAAGATGGGCGGTATCGGGTTTTTCAGACCCTGAGCCGCAAGGCAGGCTCTTTTCCAACGGCTGAGGCCTCAGAGGGCAATATTACGGTCTGGTGTTCCAATGACTATCTAGGGATGGGACAGGATGAAACCGTTATCGCCGAGATGCACCGTGCGCTGGATGAATGCGGTACGGGTGCGGGGGGTACGCGCAATATCTCAGGCAGCAATATTTATCACGCCAGCCTTGAGGCGACTTTAGCAGACTGGCACAAAAAGCAATCGGCATTATTGTTTACCTCTGGCTATGTCGCCAATGTCACGGCATTAAGCACTCTATCGCGCCAGATAGACGGGCTGATTATTTATTCCGATGGGATGAACCATAATTCCATGATCGAAGGAATTCGTGCCAACCGCTCTGGTGAGAAGCGTATCTTTCGTCATAATGATCCTGCTGATCTTGAGCGTCTGATCAAGAAAGATGACCCTGAACGGCCTAAGCTGGTGGCTTGGGAATCTATCTATTCGATGGATGGTGACTTTGCCCCGAACACGGCACTGCTGGATATTTGTGAAAAGTACGGTGCGTTAAGTTATGTTGACGAGGTACACGCCGTTGGTCTGTACGGGGCGCGAGGCGCGGGGGTGTGCGCGCGTGACGGTGTCATGGACAGGGTGGATATTATCGAAGGCACTTTGGGGAAAGCGATAGGTTGTGTTGGCGGCTACATTGCCGGAGATGCTGATTTAATCGATTTTATTCGCTCTTTTGGGGTTGGGTTTATTTTCACCACTGCTCTGCCACCGATGATTGCGGCAGGGGCGCAAAAAAGTATTGAGACTTTAATGCAGGCCGATGACCGTCGTAGCGCGCAACAGGATAATGCCGCACTCCTCAAAGAGCGGTTGGCAACGTACAGCATTCCCTGTCTGTATTCCACTTCGCATATCGTGCCCGTTTTTGTTGGTGATGCCCGCAAATGCAAACAGGCCTCAGACCTTTTGTTGCAACGGCATAATATTTACGTTCAGCCGATCAACTATCCTACGGTTGCGGTGGGAACAGAGCGTTTGCGCCTAACCCCTTCGCCTTTACATGGCCGTGTATTGATTGATGAATTGACCTTGGCCTTGGACGATGTCTGGCGCGCGCTTGATTTACCGCGACAATTACCGTTTGAGCATACAGTACACAAACCTGGCGGTGGTGGTT
>JAHDDM010000072.1:0-2685 GCA_020629355.1 Rhodospirillaceae bacterium | reverse complement strand
TCACAGACATAACCAAAAAGATGGGCATAATCTTTGATCTGCCTAAGATTGCATTTGAAATGCCCGACATATACGGAATCAAACCGCACTAAAGTCGTGAACAGTCGCCAATCGGCTTCGGTGATGGTTGCGCCCGTCAAATAGCGCTGTTTCGATAGTCGTGCATCCAACCAATCCAGTGTTTCAAACAATGGTACAACAGCTTCTTCATAGGCTTCCTGTGTCGTTGCAAACCCTGCCTTATACACACCATTGTTCACTGTTTTATAAATCCGATCATTCAAGGAGTCTATTTCTTGACGTAAGGCTTCGGGATAATAGTCGCCTGATTGTGCGCCCATATCATCAAAAGCAGAATTAAACATTCGGATAATTTCCGATGATTCATTCGAGACAATGGTGCGGGTTTTGGTATCCCATAAAACAGGCACAGTAACACGACCTGAGTAGTTGGGCTGTGCCAGAGTATAAATTTGATGCAGAAAATCAGCATTGTTTACGGTGTCGGGAATCGTGCCATCTCCGCTTTGAAATGTCCAACCGTGCTCTGCCATAGACCAATGGACTACCGAAACTGAGATTATTTCTTCAAGTCCTTTCAGAGCGCGGAAAATTAAAGTCCGATGCGCCCAAGGACAGGCTAACGAGACATACAGATGATATCGGCCTGCTTCGGCTGGAAAGTCTGTTGAGCCATCATTGCTAATCCATTGTCGGAATTGTGCGGCATTGCGCTTGAACCGTCCACCAGTTTTTTTGGTGTCATACCATTGGTTCAGCCAACGGCCTTCGTGTAATAGCCCCATGTTCTTTTTCCTTTTTTCTTTGTTAGATGAAAGAAATAAAGTATTCTTGATATTGAGCATAGATACAAAAAAATGATATTTTCGTTCTAAAAAGGAGAACGCTCATTGGGCAGATAGAAGACCTTCGTCTTTTTGTAACGGTCATCGAGGTTGGCAGTATCTCGAAGGCAGCCGATAAATTGCATATCGTCAAGTCAGCAGTGAGTAGGCGGCTTGGCTTGCTGGAAGACCGTTACGGCAGTCGCCTTATTGACCGTAGTCCTGGAAATTGGCAGGCCACAACAACAGGGCTAGAGCTGTATCAACGCGCTGTACAGATTGTGGGCGAAGCAGACGAAATTGAAAGCGACTTCACCGAGGCGACTCAAAGCCTTGCGGGTGCATTAAACATCTCTATTCCGCGTGATTTTGGCACTTCGTTCCTGAAAGATGCTCTTATGGCGTTTCAAAAACGCTACCCTGAGATACTGTTGACGATTGATTTTGATGATCATATCGTGAATATGTCGCGTGAAAATTATGATTTTGCCATCCGAATCACCCCAAAGCTGAAACAGGATGTCACGGGTAAGCAAATTGGCACAACCCGTCATCAGCTCTGTGCGTCTCCGAAATATTTGGCGCAACACGGCTGCCCGAAAACTCTGGAGGAATTGCGTAGACATGCCCTTCTGCACTTCGGCACAGTCAAACGCGGGCGCTGGAACTTTCAAGAAGCAACGGGGAAAAAACAATCTATCGAATTTCAACCCGCAATGAATTCCAATAGCGGTGTCTTTCTGCTTGAGTCTGCGATAAACGGTATGGGTATTACATGGCTACCTGATTTTATTTGCCAATCGTCAATTTCTGCTGGTACGCTGGTCTCTGTCTTACCAGACTTTACGGTTTCTCAGTGGGGCATATTCCTGATTCATCCTGAAGGAAGACGCTTGAATCGACGGATGCGTTTATTTTCACAGGCAATGGAAGATGCGTGTTTGCCCAATGCAAACAGTCTGTTATGATTTTTATGTAAATACTGAATAACGAAGGAAGTATGGATCATGTGGCAGTTTTGGATTGATCGTGGCGGTACATTCACGGACATTGTTGCCAGAACGCCAGAAGGCGAGATACGCACCCATAAGGTGCTGTCCGAGAACCCTGAGCAATACCGTGATGCTGCAATATACGGGATCAAAAGCCTTTTAGAAGTCGATACTATCCCTGCTGGTGTTATTGAAGCTGTTAAGATGGGTACGACTGTAGCCACGAATGCCTTGCTTGAGCGCAAGGGTGATGCGACAGTGTTACTGATCACCAAGGGCTTTGGGGATATGTTGCGTATTGGTTATCAGCACCGCCCGAAGCTGTTTGATTTGCATATTCGCCTGCCAGAGCTTTTGTATAAGACGGTAATTGAAGTCTCAGAGCGATTATCGGCAGAGGGGACTGTTTTGCGCCCTTTTGACGCTGAGGCAGTACGCCAGGACTTACAGGAAGCCTATGATCACGGTATCCGTTCCGTGGCGATTGCATTTCTGCATGGCTATCGATATACCGCGCACGAGAAACAGGCCGCCGAGATTGCGCACCAAATTGGCTTTACACAAATTTCATTAAGCCACCAGACCAGCCCTCTGGTGAAGTTAATCTCGCGCGGGGACACCACGGTTGTCGATGCGTATCTGTCGCCGATTTTGCGGCGTTATGTTGCTCAGGTGCGTGATGAACTGGTTTCTGAAGGTGATCAAGCTACCCGTCTCATGTTTATGCAATCGCATGGCGGCTTGACGGATGCTTCGCTGTTTCAGGGTAAGGATGCAATACTTTCTGGACCTGCTGGTGGTGTGGTGGGGATGGTACGCACTGCCGAGAATGTGGGCTATGATAAGCT
>JAHDDM010000071.1 GCA_020629355.1 Rhodospirillaceae bacterium | reverse complement strand
GCTATATCTTGAAGCCCCGCGCGATAATCGGGAAAGCGTAACTGCACACCCAATTCGCTTTTGATACGGCTATTCTCGATACGCTTATTGTCAAAATAAAACTCTTTTGCAAGACCCTTGAGTTCTGCTGTGGCATAGTCCTCTGGCGGTGGTACAGGCGCGCCGCAAAGTTTTGCAGCATATTGTAAGACTTCTTGCGGCGGGGCAGGACAATCATCGGCAAGGTTGTAGATACGTCCTGGATTCGGTTGTGCAATCGAGGCATTCAGCACTTGAGCAATATCGGCCTCGTGAATGCGGTTAAAGACATGATCTGGTTTAATAAGCTGGCGTGCGCGGCCTTTGAGGAGCTTCCGAATCTGATTGCGGCCATGACCGTAAATACCCGCCAAGCGAAACACATGCGCGGGCAGACCACTATCCAGCCATTGCCGTTCCGCAAGAACACGGCCTTGACCACGCTTGCCAGTAGGGTTTACAGGTGTGTCCTCGTTGACCCAACCCCCATCATGGTTGCCGTAAACATTGGTACTGGAAAGATACCCCAACCAGCGCAAAGAGGATGATTCTTGCAAAATTGGTAGGAGATGTGGGAATAGAATATCTCCGTCTGGCTTTGGTGGCGCTGAGATAACCACAATTTCGGCTTTTTGCAGCGCCTGTATGCCTTCGGCATCCAGCCCGTTCTGCCAGAGATGGGGCGCAACACCTAATGCGCGTAGTTCTGTGGCCTTGGATTCCTGTCGCACCGAAGCGGCTATTTGGCACGACATTCCTGCTTGCAAACAAGACTGGTGCCATGCTGCAACGGCCTCGCCGTATCCAAAACACATGATATTCATCATATCGCCTCTTTCAAAAAGCTCTATTTGTTATTAGGTTATGATAGCGAATTCGCGATGCTTTGACAAATAAAGGTATTCAGATGTCTATTTGGGGTAAAATTATCGGTGGTGCAGCAGGCATGATGCTGGGCGGGCCATTAGGTGCATTGTTGGGAGTTGCTGGCGGACATTTTTGGGACAAAAGCCGAAATGTCCCTACTGGTGTCGATGAGCGACAAGTGATTTTTGGTGTTGCAGTGATTGCCCTGGCAGCAAAAATGGCCAAGGCGGATGGTCGTGTCACCAAAGACGAAATTCGCGCTTTTAAGAAAATATTTTCCTTTAGTGCTGCCGAACAGGATCAGGTTGCGCAAATTTACCGCGAAGCACAAAAGACCTCTGCGGGTTTTCAGGACTATGCAGAACAGGCGGCGGATATTTTAGGACGCGGTGCAACGGTACTGGAAGAGCTTGTTTGGGCTTTGGCAGAGATTGCGCGCGCAGACGGACATTTGCACGAAAAAGAGATGGCTTTCCTGCAAGAAGTCGCTGGAATTTTCGGCCTTAGTCCAGAAGCTTTTGCCCGTATCAGTGCGCTGGAAAGTGCAACGGGTGCAAGTGATCCCTACGCGGTCTTGGGCGTTTCCCGTGACGCAAGTCCTGATGCAATGAAAGCACAATACCGCAAGCTGGCGAAAGAACTACACCCTGATCGTTTAATGGCGCAAGGACTGCCAGAAGAGGCCATTGAGCTTTCAGGCCGTAAACTTGCGGCCATTAACGAGGCCTATGATCGCTTGAAGTCTAGCCATGGTATCCGTTGATTTTGCGTACTCCTCGCCGAATTTTAATGATCGGCGCGGCGCGGATATTGATATGGTGGTGCTGCACTATACCGATATGGCAAGCTGTGATGCTGCCATAGCGCGATTGTGTGATCCCGCTTCTGAGGTGAGCTGTCATTATCTGATTCGGAAAGATGGCGTGATTTTTGGCCTTGTCTCTGAGGAATTTCGCGCGTGGCATGCAGGGGTTGCCTCATGGCAAGGAGCAAGCAATATCAATGACCGCTCAATTGGGATTGAGCTTGACTATCCGGGGCATCAGGCGGGTTTGCCGCCGTATCCTGACCAGCAGATTACGGTACTTGTTGATCTGTTGCGCGATATTATACCACGCTATCAGATACCGCTTGATCGTATTCTTGGACACGAGGACATTGCACCAGAGCGCAAAATTGACCCTGGCGAAAATTTTCCTTGGTCACGGCTAGTTCAAGCAGATGTGGCCGTACGCGAAGCTACTTCGTAAGCCATTCCTTGCCTTTGAGCATCAGATTCCAATAGACCCAAGGCAAAACCGATTTTTTCAAGAACCATGCTGCTGCACGCGGTTTTGTGGAGTCCCAGGGAAAGGTCGGCATGACCTTGCCGCCATAGCCGAACTCTGCCAGAATAATCTTGCCGTTCTCGACGGTCAAGGGACAGGAACCGTAGCCATTATACAACGGCTCAGGTTCTCTTCCTGCCAATGTTGCCAAGACATTTTTGGCGACAATCGGTGCCTGTTTCCGCGCGGCGGCGGCTGTTTTGGCATTTGGGGTTGAGGTGACATCACCCAATCCATAAATATTCGGATATTTTGTATGCTGCAAACTGCCTTGATCAACATCCATCCAGCCGCCTTCATTCGCCAGAGGACTGGCTTTGATGAAATCTGGCGCGCATTGTGGTGGACAAACATGCAGCATATCAAAGGCTCGTTCGACTATTTCAGGTTCTGCACCTTCTTTAGAGACCTTGAACCATGCTGTTTTTGCAGCACCATCGACTTTGATCAAATTGTGGCTGAAATCAAGGTTAATGCCGTACTTTTCGACATATTCCATCAATGGCGGCACATAGGGTGCACAGCCAAATAGCACAGGCCCTGCATTGCAAAACGAGACATTGATCCCATCAAGTTTTCCAGCCTTGAGCCAAGCATCACAAGACAGATACATGGCCTTTTGTGGCGCACCCGCGCATTTGATGGGCATGGGCGGTTGGGTGAAAATCGCCTCTTTCCCTGCCATGCCCTGCACCAGCTCCCAAGTATAGGGCGCAAGATCATAACGATAGTTCGAGGTCACGCCATTCGCACCCAAGGACTCTTCAAGTCCTTCCACAGCAGCCCAATCAAGCTTCAGACCTGCTGCCACAATCAGAATATCGTAGCCAACCGCCTCGCCACTTTCCAAAGTCACCGTATTTTGCTCTGGCTCAAAAGTCGCCACCGCGCCTTTGATGCGCTCGATTTCTGGCGGCCAAACATCATCCATGGAACGTTCGGTCTCTTCTTTTTGGAAAATACCGCCGCCCACCATCGTCCAGCCCGGTTGATAGTAATGTTTCTCGGCAGGTTCAATCACCGCAATGTCCAGGCGGGTGTCACGCTTTTTTAGGCTTGAGGCTGTCGCAAGCCCTGCTGCTCCGCCGCCAATAATAAGTATTTTATGTTCCATTTTTGTCTCCTCCTCCTGTGATTATTTTCAAGTTAAATTTTCAATTGGTACAGTCTTCGAATATATAGCCTGTCTGATATGATCATTTTATATGACATAGGCTATAACATTTCATTTTCTCTTCCTTTCGGCATGAAGGGGACATTGAGCGCAGATACTTCAGGTAGTAAGAATCTGAGTATCTATAATACAATTTGTATAGCCCTTTTGGTGACACTTTTGTGCCAAAGTTTTGGCCTTGTGAATTTCTTCAGGAGATAACGCTTTTGCGAGTGTTTCAAGAGAATCGGAAGCCTCTATATGACCGTTGGTTTCAGCAAGACTGAGCCACATATATGCTGTTATTGCAGACGATCGCGTTGCAGGCTTCTTGCGCAAAAATGATAAACCTAAATGATATAATCCGCTAGGATCCCTCTGCTCAGCGGCACGCTGAAACCATTTTTGAGCCGTATTATAATCTGGTGCACCGCCAAATCCCTTAGTATACATCAGGCCAAGATTAATTTGTGCGCTGGCGTGATTTTGTCGTGCGGCTTTAGTGAAAAGTTCTCTAGCCATATGGTAATCCTGTTGCCTTCCTAGACCGTGAAGGTACATATTCGCCAAATTATACTGCCCCGATGATGCGTTTTGTGCCGCAGCCTTGGCATACCATGCAAAAGCCTGCTCATTGCTGGCTTTGACGCCATGACCTTCTTCGTGCATCACACCCAACAGCGTTTGTGCTTCGGCATAATCCAGATCAGCAGCTTTTCTGGCCCAGTCAAGAGCTTGAGTAAAACTCTGTGCAACCATTTTCTCTTTCCCTTCGTAGTATAGCACGGCCAGTTTGTATTGGGCTTCTACATTACCCTGAAGGGCAGATTGGACAAACAGTTCTTTGGCCTTGTCATAATCCTGCTGAACGCCTTTGCCTTCTTCGTACATCAGGCCAAGACGGTGCTCGGCAAGCGCAAAATTTTGGGCAGCGGATTTGCTATACCATTTGAAAGCCTGATGATAATCTTGAGCGGCACCCAAGCCAGTTTGATACATATTTCCCAAAACAAATTGTGCTAACATATCGTTTTGTCGCGCAGATTGTAGCAACAATCGATAAGCTTTTGGGTGGTCTTGTACGACTCCTGGATGCTTGTAATAATGAAGGTGACCAAGATTGTATTGTGCGATACTATCGCCTTGCTCAGCAGCTTTTTCGAACCATTCAATAGCCTTGGTATAGTTCTTAGGCACGCTTCTGCCATTTAAATACAATATGCCTACAGCACGTTGTCCACCAACATTACCTTTCTCGGCCGCTTTAGTGTACCATTTGAAGGCATCACTATCGCTTTGTGTTACGCCCACGCCGTGCTCATACCCCCAGCCCATGGCGTACTGAGCCAAAGCATTGTCCTGTTTCGCGGATTTGGCATACCATGCAAAAGCCTTGGCTATATCCTTTGCGACGCCTTTACCATTCTGGTAAGCCCAACCCACCGCATATTGTGCCTTAGAATCGCCGCTTTCGGCAAGGATATGTTGTTCCTGAAATTCTTGTGTAGTCTGCGCTTGTCCAGAGCTTTGGGGTTGTACAGATTTTTTTGTGCAGGCAGATACTGTTAATAAGCCGAAGAGTAAAAATATCGATAAACAATATTTCTGTAAAGACATAGCTGCTACTCTTTCTTTATAACTCAGGGTAGATTTGGCGGTTTTGTAAAAAATATAACGCTTTTCATCATAATTGATTCAATGGTATCTTCAGATACTGCTTACCATCTTCTTCTGCGGGAGGCAATTTACCGCCGCGCATATTAACCTGTATGGAAGGAATAATCAGCTTGGGCATTCCAAGCTGCTCGTCTCGTGCGGTGCGGAAGGCGACAAAATCAGCCTCGGACTTGCCACCGCCAACATGGATATTATGCGCCTTTTGTTCCGCAACCGTGGTTTGCCAGCAATAGTCATCCCGATCAGGGGCTTTGTAATCATGGCACAGAAATAACCGCGTGGTATCAGGTAAAGAAAGAATCCGTTGTATCGATTGATACAGTTCTGTTGCTGAACCACCAGGGAAATCTGCCCGTGCTGTGCCAAAGTCTGGCATAAACAGAGTATCGCCAATAAAAGCGGCATCCCCCATGACATAGGTCACGCAAGCTGGCGTATGCCCAGGGGTATGCAAGACACGCACGGGTAAATTGCCGATGGAAAATTCGTCATTGTCCGCGAACAGTACATCAAATTGACTGCCATCCATCTGGAACTCTGTGCCAGCATTGAATATCTTGCCAAAGACTTTCTGTACCGAGTCAATGTTTGCGCCAATAGCAATCTTACCGCCCAGCTTTTGCACCAGATAGGGCGCAGCAGACAGATGGTCAGCGTGGACGTGGGTTTCCAGCACCCACTCTAGCGTAAGGCCTCGCGCCGTAATCTCGGCAATCAACATATCCGCGTGTTTGGTATGCACAGACCCTGCGGCCATATCAAAGTCTAATATTGAATCGATCACCGCACAGGCGGATGATGACGGGTCTTTGACAATATAACAGGCGGCATTGGTGACTGTATCGAAGTAGCTGAGAACCTCAGGCAATGTTTTCGTCGTCATCTTGGCAGAATTCCCTTGATTTTTATTGATGTTGCTATCAAAGTGGTTCATGTATTTTAGGATAAATTCTACAAATAAACATCAAAAAAAGAAGGAATGACCAAAATGTCAACAGAAAACGCAACATGTTGCGCTGGCCCTGGCTACGCATCACCACAAGCAGCCATTCAATCACCACGCGAGAAGGTGGTCTATACTATCTGTATTTATACTGGCACAGGCATTGAAGAGCCCGATTATCTCGCGACTATTGATGTGGATGAAACCAGTGCCACCTATGGCGAGATCATCCACCGTACCGAAATGCCGAATATTGGTGATGAATTGCACCATATGGGCTGGAATGCCTGTTCTTCGTGCAATACCGATGGTTCAATGGAGAGGAAATATCTGATTATTCCTGGTGTTCGCACCAGCAATTTTTATATTGTCGACACTGCTACGGATCCACGTAAGCCCACTTTGTTCAAGACCATTGATGGTGACGAAATCAAAGCAAAAACCAACCTGTCCGCACCGCATACGGTGCATTGTCTTGGCGCGGACATTATTGTGTCCATGTTGGGGGATGCCGAAGGGAACGCACCAGGAGGCTTCTTGCACCTGAATAAGGAGTTTGAGATTGTTGGGCGTTGGGAAAAAGACATTACGGGCATGAATTACAACTATGATTTTTGGTATCAGCCGCGCCATAACATGATGGTCTCGACAGAATGGGGCGCGCCGAATACCTTTATGCCTGGCTTTGACCTTGAAGACGTGGCAAAGGGCAATTATGGTCGGCATATCCATTTCTGGGACTT
>JAHDDM010000070.1 GCA_020629355.1 Rhodospirillaceae bacterium | reverse complement strand
CCATCGGCTCTGCCATCTGCATACTAATGTCGTTAAAAGCCTGCACCACACCAGCTATCTCTGCCAGACCCAACATGACATTCTCGCGGACATTCAGGCTCTCGTCCAGTTTCGGCTCCTGCGGTAAATACCCAACCCGAATACCCTTCGCGGCATAGGCCTCGCCAGAAGAAGCCTCCAGCTCACCCGCCATAATCTTCAGCAAAGTCGATTTCCCCGCGCCATTCATCCCCAAAATGCCAATCTTGGCATCTGGTAAAAACTGTAAGGTAACGCCTTTCAGAACTTCACGGCCACCTGGATAGCTCTTCTTCAGGTTCTGCATAAAATAGACATATTGATGTTTGCTCATCGTTCTCTCTTCATAAAATGGACATAAAGAAGGTTCATAAAGCATTTGCGCATATTTTTGAACCATGAAAGCACAGCAGAACTTGACAGAAAAGCCAATCGCTTCCATATTTAAGAGAAGAAAGCAGTATTGAAGGATGCAATCGTGACGAAAGATAAAATGGAATTACAAGACGAAATGCCCATCCTTACGGCAAAGTTTCCGCTTGGCGCTCAGGTAAAGCATCGGATATTCCCGTTTCGCGGCATCATTTTCGATGTTGACCCGTATTTCAGCAATTCCGAAGAATGGTACGAAAACATTCCAGAGAACATCCGACCCCGTAAAGACCAGCCATTTTATCATCTCTTGGCAGAAAATGACGAAGATCATCGCTACATTGCTTATGTTTCTGAGCAAAATCTTGTTCCTGATACCTCAGACACACCCATCAAGCACGAAGCCATTGAAGCCTTTTTTAGCGGTTCGATAAAAACAGGCTTGCAGACCCGCCAAAGAAAACATTAGGATCAAGACTCAATAAAAAATGCCTGCTAAAATGGGAACAGTACAAGACAGCTACAAAGTTACGGTTTGATCTTCCAAGATTTTTCCCCAAGTAAATATTTCATATTTTCTATACTGAGCGACATAAAATGGATCAGCTGCGATGAGGTTTTCTACCTCTTGCCGACTACCAGCCTCAACAACCCATAGAGCACCGCAGAAGTCAGCCTCAATATCTGATTTAATTCCTCCGCCTATCAAAAGTTCGGGATGCGCTTTTGCGTAAGAAACATGCGCATCCCTTCGAGCTTTATCTGAGCGAATTTTCAGCATTTCGGGCTGGTCGCGAAAAATCACCACCCATCTTGTCATTATAATATTCCTTTCATTTGGCTGGTACATCCAGAATCACCAGTTTGCCTAAAATACTTTAGGAATAATCTGTATATGTTATCAGATGTGTGCTTCCATCGCCACTCTGTTTCTTTGAGGTGCAGATAGAACTTTTGATCTGTGAGACTATTGAACTTTGCCATTCTTCGTTTTACAAACGACAAGAAAGATATCCTACGCTCATTTTTGATTTAAGGGAGACATTTCTGCTGTTGATGAGAACAGGAGGAAAAGTAATGAAACGACATACACGAACAATCTGTAGTAGAAATTTACAGCAAAAAGAGAACCCGTTTTAGGGTGATGCACAAGACTCATCAATGATCCAATCTAAAAATTCTCATTATCAAAAATACGCTCGCTTTATCTATGATCAAAAACCGCTCTATACAAAAAATCTATTGACAGGGGACACAGATGCCGTAAGTGCAGTATAAGTGTTCTTTTGAGGGGCGAGAATTTATGACCAGACCATTACCGCGTGCAGGCAAAAAGCCACCGCAAAAATATTCGATATTCTCGCTTGCGCGGCAAGCCATGCAAGGCCATCAAGGCTGGCAAGCGGCATGGCGTAGTCCTGAGCCGCAGCCAGAATATGATGTGATCATCGTTGGCGGTGGCGGTCATGGTCTGGCAACCGCTTATTATTTGGCCAAAGAAACCAATGTTGGGCGCATTGCAGTCCTGGAAAAAGGCTGGCTTGCGGGCGGCAATACCGCGCGGAATACCACCATTATCCGCTCGAATTATCTCTGTGATGAAAGTGCCAGGCTGTATGGTCACGCCCATGATCTCTGGGAAGGACTGTCACAAGACCTGAATTATAATGTCATGTTCAGCCCGCGCGGTGTCATTATGCTATCGCATAATGTCCACGATCAACAGGTTGCCGCACGGCATTATCACGCATTGAATTTGAACGGGATCGATTCGACTTTACTCAGTGCAGAGGAAGTCAAAGAGAAGGTGCCGTTAATCAATATCCACGGCCGTTATCCTGTATTAGGCGGATTATACCAAGCCCGTGCTGGCAATGCGCGCCATGATGCGGTGGCGTGGGGTTATGCCCGTGCCGCCGATCAGATGGGGGTAGATATTATCGAAAATTGCCCTGTCGAAGACTTTGTGATTGAAAACGGCGTTGTCAAAGGCGTGCAGACACCAAAAGGGGTTATTCGCGCTGGCAAGGTCGGTGTCGTGGCTGCGGGGCATTCTTCGGTATTGGCAGAAATGGCAGGATTCCGTATGCCTCTTGAGAGTGTCCCTTTACAGGCTTTTGTTTCTGAGCCGATCAAGCCGTGTTTTGATACCGTGGTGATGTCGAATAGCGTCCATATCTATATGAGCCAATCCGATAAGGGCGAGTTGGTTATCGGTGCAGGTTCAGACAATTACGTTTCCTATACCCAACGCGGTTCGTTTGATCTGTTTGATCATGCGGTACAGCCTTTACTAGAGCTCTATCCCTTTGTCGCCAGATTGCGGATGTTGCGGCAATGGGCAGGGATCGTGGATGTCACCAGAGACCGCAGTCCGATTATCACGAAAACCCCCATTGAGAATTTATTCTTTAATTGCGGTTGGGGTACAGGAGGCTTCAAGGCAACACCAGGTTCGGGTCATGTCTTTGCCCATTCTATTGCCAAGGGCGAGATGCACGACATAGCCGCGCCTTTTGGCATGGATCGTTTCAGCACTGGCGCGTTAATTGACGAGGCGGCGGCAGCGGCCGTCATGCACTAAAAAGGGGAAATTTTATGTTCATCATCGATTGTCCTTGGTGCGGTACGCGTGATCAATCTGAGTTCACCACCCACGGCGAAGCGCACATTACCCGCCCTGAAGACCCTGAGACCCTAGACGATGCGGAATGGGCGCAATATGTCTTTTACCGCAACAATGTCAAAGGCTGGTACAGAGAGCGCTGGGTGCATTCCAGCGGCTGTGGTCGCTGGTTTAATCTGTTGCGCAATACGGCTTCTGATGCCATTGCCGCCAGTTATCGCCCTGAAGACCCCTTACCCCCACTGCCAGAGGACTCCTACTGATGCAGCGTAGCGAACAAGGCGGTCATATTGACCGCAACACCCCGATCTCATTTCGTTTTAACGGGCATAACTATACCGGTTTTGACGGCGATACGCTGGCCTCGGCTCTGTTGGCAAACGGCGTTCAGTTGGTCGGTCGGAGCTTCAAGTACCACCGTCCGCGTGGGATTATGACCAATGGTCCAGAAGAACCGAATGGCATGGTACAGCTCGAAACAGGTGCGTACAGCCAGCCGAATATCTTGGCGACCATGCTGCCTCTGTACGAAGGACTTGAAGCAAAATCGCAAAACTGCTGGCCGAATGTGCATTTTGATTTGCTGTCGATCAACCAGCTTTTTAGCGCACTCCTGCCTGCGGGATTTTACTACAAGACCTTCATGTGGCCGAAAGACTGGTGGCTATGGTACGAAAAATGGATCAGACGTTCTGCGGGTCTGGGTGTGGCCTCGAAACTGCCTGATCCCGATCATTACTGCCATGTCCACGAACATACTGATCTTTTGATCATTGGCGGCGGTGCAGCCGGCCTTACAGCAGCCTTGGCAGCAGGGCGGCTTGGCGCAAAAATCGTGTTGGCGGATGAGCGCAACGCAATGGGTGGCAGTCTTTTGAACGAGCCTTCTGCCGATGTTGCCGATTCAGAAATTGCGGTACAGATTGATGGTCTTAGCCCGAAAGAATGGCGAGACCAGACTTTAGCAGAATTACAGGCAATGCCGAATGTTCGCCTGTTACCTGCCACCACCATCACCCATTATGGTCATCAAAATCATCTGGTGGGCGCGCAACGAATTGATGAAAAACAGAAGCCTTCGGGACAGAGATTGCGGCAGATTCTCTGGCGTTTTCGTGCCAAACAAGTGATTCTGGCCACAGGTGCGATTGAACGCGGCCCTGTGTTTGGTAATAATGACCGCCCCGGTATAATGACCTCAGGGTCATTACGCGGTTATATCAATCATTATGGCCTTGATGCAGGGCGAAATGTTGCTCTGTTCACCAACAATGATTCGGCCTACCGCACCGCTCTTGATCTGTTGCGTATCGGCAGTACAGTACAGATTATCGATTACCGCTCCAGCACCGATAGCCCTGATGCCAGACTCGCCTTACAGCGCGGTGCGATTATCCAAATGAATGCTGCCGTGACCAACTGCTCTGGTGGTGCGCGTATACGCGAGGTGCATAGCCACCAGCTCAATCCCGATGATACGCTGGATAAAAAATCCAAGCGCACGGTTTCCGCAGATATTCTCGCGGTCTCAAGCGGCTGGACGCCAACGGTGCATTTATGGTCTCAGGCAAAGGGCACTTTACGTTTCCGCGAAGACATTCAAGGCTATGTTCCTGATACAATCTCGTGCGCTGCTCTTGCAGCAGGCAGCTGTAATGGCGACAATACCCTAAGCCAATGCCTGCAATCGGGTCATCAAACAGGCATTGAAGCTGCAAAAAGACTCGGCCTTTCTGGTGCAGAGCCAACCCTGGCCACTATCCACGCCCCAAGTGACCAACATGAGCAGATAGTAAAGCCCCTGTTTATTGTGCCGGCGGCTCAAGACAAAGCCAAACGCTTTGTTGATGTCCAGAACGACTCTACAGCAGCGGGTATTGCCCTTGCCCGCCGTGAAGGCTTCCGTAGCGTCGAGCTGGTGAAACGCTATACCACCACGGGCATGGGAACGGATCAGGGTAAGCTTGGCAATATGAATGCTATCGGGATTCTGGCGGATATTGCGGGTAAACCGATACCAGAGGTCGGAATCACTACCTACCGCCCACCCTTTACACCGCTTTCCTTTGGCGCATTGGGCGGCGCATCACGCAAAGGGCTGTACGAACAGATACGTCCCACACCAATTCATCACTGGCACGTTGATCATGGCGCAATATTTGAAGATGTTGGTGACTGGAAACGCGCCCGTTACTATCCGCAAGCTGGCGAAGATATGTATCAGGCGGTCCAGCGCGAATCCCTTGCGGTGCGTACAACATGCGGTATCTTTGATGGCTCAACCCTAGGCAAGATAGACCTGCAAGGCCCAGACTGTGTCAAGCTTCTGAATATGCTCTATACCAATGCTTGGGATAAACTGCCTGTTGGGCGATGTCGCTACGGTATCATGCTGAACGAACATGGCATGATTTTCGATGATGGCGTGACCTCGCGCCTTGATACGCACCATTACCACATGACCACCACCACGGGCGGCGCAGCAAGCGTTCTTGGCTGGATTGAAGAGATGCTGCAAACCGAATGGCGTGACTGGCAGGTACATGCAACATCCGTCACAGACCATTGGGCTGTGGTGGCCTTAAATGGTCCCAAGGCACGCGACATTCTTCAGTCTGTAACCGATACTGCTATTGATGCCGAAACCTTGCCGTTCATGGCCTATACTGAGGCCAATATTGCTGGAATCCCTGCACGGATTTTCCGTATCAGCTTCACGGGCGAGATTGCCTTTGAGATTAACGTGCCAGCACGCTATGGCTTGGCGCTCTGGCAAGCCCTCATGGTGGCGGGAAAAGAGTACGGCATTACACCCTATGGCACAGAAACCATGCACCTGCTCAGAGCCGAAAAAGGCTTTATTATCGTTGGACAAGACACCGATGGCACAGTGACGCCTGATGATGCGGGATTAGACTGGCTGGTCTCGAAGAAAAAGCCAGATTTCCTCGGCAAACGCTCTTTAAGACGCAGCGATAGCGCACGGTCTGGGCGCAAACAGCTTGTTGGCCTGACCACGAATGATGGTAAAACAGTCCTGCCAGAGGGTACGCATATCATCGAGACCGCAACCGCAAACCCGCCGATGCAGACCTTGGGTCATGTGACCTCAAGCTATTATTCACCAGTTCTGGATTATCCGATTGCCATGGCGGTGTTACGCAACGGTCGCGCGCGTATGGGTGAAACCGTGTATGCCGTCAATCCAGCAGACAACAGCAGCACCGCAATGACCGTCTGTGATCCCGTGTTCTACGATAAAGAGGGGGGCAAAGCCCGTGGTTGAGACAACAGCACCTGAAATAACCCTGCCTCTTGCTGGCCTGAACCATACAGCAGAAGGGATCACCCTATCCGTTGCCCCTGCCAGAGGTATCCTGACCATACGTGGGGATCAAGAAAGTCCTGAGTTTGATCATTGGTTCAGAAGTCTTTTCACCGTTCGGTGTCCTCAAGTCACCGAGACCATACGCGGCGAAGGGCTCAATCTCTACTGGCAAGGCCCTGATCAGCTGTTGCTGTGCTGTGACAATCACCTACAGGCACAGGACTGGTTGATGAAACTGACCATCAACCGCCCAGAGACCCCTTGGGTGTCGTTGATCGAAACCAGCGATTATTTCTGCACTATCTCCTTGGAAGGCGCGCGCGGCTTTGATATTCTCAAGCAAGGCAGCCCATACGACTTTGACCAGCTTACAGAAGGCAAAGCCATCTTTACAGGCTTCCAACACGCCAATATCCTTGTTGATCACGTC
>JAHDDM010000069.1 GCA_020629355.1 Rhodospirillaceae bacterium | reverse complement strand
CTATCACCTGCCTTTGCTCAGCACCTATCATGGTGTTTATCCAGCTCAAAACAGTGTGAAGCGGTTCTACAATAAAGTGATGATTCGCGCCGATCACACCATTGCGGTGTCTCATGCGGTGGCGGTGCGCATAGCAGAACAGTATCCGCATTTTGATCAGCACAATGTAACAGTAATTCCGCGCGGTTGTGATCTGGATGTCTTCAGGCCAGAACCAGAACAAGACCATACGGCTTGGCGGGCGCAATTTGGCCTTGATGCTACCGCGCCAATTTTGATGTTGGTGGGACGTTTGACAAGCCTAAAAGGCGTTGCCTTTATGGCGCGGGCTTTAGCGCAAGTGACTGATATACCTTGGCAGTTTGTTTCTGTTGGCGACCATGCTGATTTTCCCGAAGAGGTTGCGCGCATCCATGATGCTTTGAATGCAACAGGGTTAGGGGATCGGATGTATTTTCTTGGGGTTCAGCGTGATATGGCAAGTCTATATCCCAAGGCGGATATTTTGCTATCAGGTTCGCAACAGCCTGAGGCTTTCGGACGCACGGTTATTGAAGCGGCGGCTTGTGGTGTGCCCGCTCTTGTGCCGGATCAGGGCGGCACGGCAGAGGTGGTACTTGATCGAGAAACTGGATGGCATTATGGTTTTCGTGATCAGGCGGATGCCACGCGCGCAATACGCGAGGCTTTGAGCATGGATAGGCAAGCGCGGCAACAGATGGGGCAGGCGGCTCTTGCGCGTGTATGGGCGCAGTATCGTCTTGAATCTATGCAAGAGGCAACTTTAGGCGTCTATGAAAAGATGTTAAAAGTGTGAGATAAAAATAGGGATATTCAGTGCGGAATCTGTTGATTATTAAACACGGCGCTTTAGGCGATTTTATCTCGAGTTTCCGAAGTTTCACTGCTATTCGGCAACATTTCCCGAATGCCGAGATTACTTTGTTGACGACACGGCCCTTTCAGCGTCTGGCGGTGGCCTCGAAGTGGTTTAATCGGGTTTGGGTTGACGAGCGCCCCAAAGTAGGTCAAGTCCATCAGTTTTTCAGCTTACGGGCGCGAATAATCGCGGCGAACTTTGATCTGGTGATTGACCTGCAAAATACCGAGCGCACGAGTCTGTATTATCACATGCTTATTTCACATCAACCGCTTTGGAGCGGCATGGCAAGCGGCTGTGCCTATCCTTTGTCGCGGCGGATGCAACGGAAAAGTCATGGCATTGACCGCGAGGCGGCACAGCTTACTCAGTTAGGCATTACACCATTAGAGCAACCTGACCTAAGCTGGTTTAATCAGGCTGTCGGCAGCAAGAACTACCGTGTTACAGCGCAAACTCTATTGTTTGCTCCGGGTCATGCACCCGCGCCGGCAGCAAAATGCTGGCCTGCCGAGTATTATGTCGAGGCCGCAAATACACTGATCAAGTATGGCTGGCAGATTGTTTTCATTGGCACAAAAGAGGACGTGCAACATAACCGCCGGATTAGGAATCTCTGCACCGAAGTGCGTGACTTGACAGAAGAGGCCAACCTGTTAGAACTGGCTGTGTTGGGGCAGCAGGCGGGGTTTGCTTTGGGCAATGATAATGGCGTGATGCGTTTGTTGGCAAATTGCGGTTGTCGAAGCCTGATTTTGCTTGCTGGCGGGGTTGCGCCTGCTGTACGGCACGTTGATACCTTGCAACATGAGGATATTCGCCTTATTGAGGTGGAGGATGTCCTGAAAATATTAGGCAAGCCTGTTACCGAATAGATTATTGGAATACTTAAGATGGATATAAAGCTACCCGATGGCAGTAGTCGAGCGTTAAACGATGGTGCGAATGGCTATGACCTTGCGCGCGACATTAGCCCATCTTTGGCGAAAGTGGCACTGCTGGCTGAGATTGATGGTACGGTGTGTGACTTGAACACGCCCTTGCATGATGGGGCGCAGGTTGCGATTTTAACCCGTAAGGATGAGGCCATTCTGCCGCATTTGCGTCATAGCTGTGCGCATATTTTAGCCGAAGCCGTGCAGAGATTATTCGGTGATGTGCAGATCACCTTTGGGCCTGCAACAGAGACGGGCTTTTATTACGATTTTTACCGTGAAACGCCGTTTGTTCAGGATGATTTGGCACAGATAGAGGCCGAAATGCATCGCATTGTTGCTGAAAACAGTAATTTTCGCCGTTCTGTCTGGACGCGCGCCCAAATGCTGGACTGGTGTCAGGAGCATGGCGAGACCTTCAAGGCTGAGCATGTCGGCAATATTCCCGCAGACGAAGACCTTAGCGTTTATCATCAAGGCGAATGGATGGATATGTGCCGTGGTCCGCACCTGCCGAATACTGGCGCGGTGGGCAAAGGCTTCAAGCTGATGAAACTGGCAGGTGCCTATTGGCGCGGTGATGCCAATAATCCTCAGCTTCAGCGTATTTATGGGACATGCTGGCGTGATACCAAGGAGCTTTCAGCGCATTTGCATATGCTGGAGGAGGCCGAAAAGCGCGACCATAGGCGGCTTGGGCGCGAAATGAACCTGTTTCATCTGCAAGAGGAGGCCGCTGGTTCGGTCTTCTGGCATCCGCGGGGCTGGACCTTGTATCGGGTGATGCAGGACTATATGCGCGCCCGTCAAATCGAAGGCGGCTATCAGGAAGTCAAAACTCCGCAACTGTTGGATCGAGTCTTTTGGGAGAAATCTGGCCATTGGGATAAATATCGCGAGGACATGTTTGTCCTGCCCGAAGGTGCCAGCAACGAAGACACTGGCGAGGGCAAAGCCCATGCCTTAAAGCCGATGAACTGTCCATGCCATGTGATGATTTTCCGCCAAGGCATTAAATCTTATCGTGATTTACCCTTACGCATGGCAGAATTCGGCTCGTGCCACCGCAACGAGGCCAGCGGTGCGCTGCATGGCTTGATGCGGGTGCGGGCGTTTACGCAGGATGATGCCCATATCTTCTGCACTCCAGAACAGATAGCCGAAGAAACCGTGCGCTTCTGTACTTTATTGCAGCAGATTTATCAAGATTTCGGCTTTAGCGATATTCAGGTTCTGTTCTCTGATCGACCCAAGGTACGGGCAGGCTCAGACGCGGTTTGGGATCAAGCCGAGGCCGCATTAAGCGCGGCTGGAAAAGCCGCTGGTTTGGACTTTACCCATAATCCTGGTGATGGTGCATTCTATGGTCCAAAGCTGGATTTTGTTTTGCGCGATGCCTTGGGACGGGAATGGCAATGCGGAACGTTGCAATGTGACTTTGTCCTGCCTGAGCGGCTTGGGGCAAATTATATTGGCGCGGATGGTGCAGAACATCGTCCCGTGATGCTGCATCGGGCAATTATTGGTTCATTCGAGCGGTTCTGTGGCGTTTTGATCGAGCATTATGCTGGAAAATTACCCATGTGGCTCGCACCAGTACAGGCCATGGTCTGCACCATTTCTGAGGGTGCGGATGCATATGCGGCTTCGGTGCTGGAGCGTTTCCACAAGGCAGGCTTGCGCACTGAGTCTGATATACGCAACCAGAAAATTGGCTATAAAATCCGTGAGCATAGTCTACAAAAAATCCCTGCCCTTGTGGTTGTCGGGGCAAAAGAAGCCGAAACAGGCTCTGTGGCGATACGGCGCTTGGGCAGTACAGAACAGCATATTTTACCTCTGGAAGAGGCTATCTCGACATTATGCCTTGAGGCCACACCGCCGCATTTACGCAACATTTGAGATTTTTTATCTGCAAATAGCGGAATTATGCTTTACAGCAGGGGCAAAAGTGTAGTTAAGCAAAAATCCTATAATATAATATAACACAGGAGGTTCACATCAGCACCCAACGTAGAGACGCTTTACCCAATCAGGAACGTGGAGCAAAAATCAACGAACGTATCTTGCATCGTCAGGTGCGTTTGATCAATGAACATGGCGACAATGTAGGTGTCGTTGATACCCGAGATGCACGCGAGCGAGCCGAGGCTGCTGGACTGGATCTGGTGGTGGTGACAGAAACCTCTGATCCTCCGGTGTGTAAAATTCTTGATTACGGCAAATTCCGCTACGAAGAGCGTAAACGCAAGACTATGTTGAAGAAGAACCAGAAGATGGTTCAGGTCAAGGAAGTCAAGGTTCGTCCGGTAATTGATGAGCACGATTTTCAGGTTAAGCTTCGCAAAATTCATGATTTTCTGAAAGACGGCAATCGGGTGCGGGTGACGTTGCGTTTTCGTGGCCGCGAAATGGCGCATCAGGAAATTGGTCTAAAACTTTTGCATCGTATCCGTGATGAATTGACCGAGATTTCCAAGGTAGAACACCAACCTGCAATGGAAGGCCGGCAAATGATCATGGTGCTGGTGGCGATGACAACGAAGTAAAACTATAGCCCTCCATAAAATTTAACCATTTTATGGGGATTGCGCTATAGGTGGTACGAGCAAGCTTGCGTCAAGGCGGGCATGATTGAACCAGTTTACCCGCCAGTCGAGATGTGGTCCTGTAGACCTGCCGGTATTGCCTGAAAGGGCAACAATATCGCCCTGTTGAATTGTATCGCCGACCTGTACCGTACTTTCTTTCAGATGCAATAGAGCAGACATGATCCCTTGACCGTGGTCAATAATCACGGTGATACCAGAGTAGTAGAGGTCTTCCACCAGCACAATGCGCCCTGCTGCTGGTGCGCGGACTTTTGTGCCTTCAGGAACAGCAATATCTATTCCATAATGTGGGGCTTTCGGTATCCCATTCAGGATACGTTGCGCGCCATAAACCCCTGTAATAATGCCCTCAAGCGGCCATATCCAGGTCTCGTCAAAAGCAGGTTCAGCAGAAGAATCAAGGCGCGATAGCCAAACCTTTTCAGCATCGGCCTTAATCCGTGCAATGACTTCGTCTGGTGGGGTGACTTTCTTTTGATCAAGCCCATCAATACGCTGAATAGCATAGTCGCGGTTTTCGATGCTCAAAAATTGTTCATGGGTACTGCCATCGGGCAACACAATGCGTAAGGTCTGTTGTTCTGGAGCATCGCGATGAAAACCTAAGACAAACACTCCTTTGGGGCTGAGCTGTAAGGGTATCTCGTCAAGTGTAACCGTACTGCCTACAGGAGCTTTGCCTACTGCCAGACCACCTTCGATGAATTGACCCTGTAATTCAACAGGATCAGCCCTAGTGATCGCCGCAAGGCATAGGAAGAGAAGAAGCAAAGCAAATACTTGCCAACGGTTGCCTGTTTTTTTACTGTTATCGAGTATAACCATCACCAAAGACCTCTTGCAGAGAAAGGAAATGTCATGGAATTTGATCCATTAACCATTGCGATTGCAGCGATATTGAGTTTTCTTACTGGCTGGTTATGGTTTAGCCCATTGCTGTTTGGCAAGAAATTCCAGTCATTGATCAACTGTGATGCGAGCCCCCCAAAGCCTGAAAACATGATGTATGGCATGATAGCGCAATGGCGTGATTAACCGCCAAAGTCATCAAGCATAATGTTTTCTGGTTCAACACCCATATCTTCGAGCATCTTGATTACTGAAGCATTCATAATTGGCGGGCCGCACATATAGAATTCACAGTCTTCCGGCGCCTGATGGTGTTTGAGATAATTATCATACAGGACATTATGGATAAAGCCGGTATAGCCTGTCCAGTCATCACCTTCCTGCGGATCAGACAAGGCCACATGCCATTCAAAGTTATCATGCTCTTTTGCCAAACGGTCAAAGTCCTCGACATAGAACATTTCCCGCCTTGAGCGTGCGCCATACCAGAAGGTGATTTTACGTTTGGTTTTCAGACGCTCCAGCTGGTCAAAGATATGCGAGCGCATCGGCGCCATGCCCGCACCACCGCCGACAAAGACCATCTCGTTTTCGGTTTCCTTGGCAAAAAACTCACCGAAAGGCCCTGAGATCGTGACCTTATCACCGGCCTTGAGGTTGAAAATATAGCTCGACATCAGACCAGGCGGAAGTTTGCCTGCCTTACCCGGTGGCGGTGTCGCAATCCGGACATTCAGCATCACAATCCCGCGTTCTTCAGGATAGTTTGCCATGGAATAGGCGCGCAAAACCGGTTCGGTGACCTTGGCCTGAATATCCCAAAGCTTCATGGCATCCCAATCGGGGCGATATTCATCCTGAACATCAAACTGATCAAAACCCAAAGTATAGGCCGGACATTCAATCTGAATAAAGCCCCCGGCGCGGAAATCGACATTCTCGCCTTCAGGCAGTTCCAGCACCAGTTCCTTGATAAAGGTGGCGACATTATCGTTCGAGCGCACGGTGGCTTGCCATTTTTGAATCCCGAATACTTCGTCTTCGACCTCGATTTTCATGTCCTGCTTCACAGTGACTTGACAGGACAGACGTTGACCACAGCGGGCTTCGCGTTTGTTGATGTGCGAGGTCTCTGTGGCCAGAATCGAGCCGCCGCCCTCTTCGACAATAACGCGGCATTGACCGCATGTACCACCGCCGCCACAGGCAGAAGACACAAAGAGTTTATTTTCGGCTAATGCGCCTAAAAGCTTACTGCCAGGTGCGACCTTGATGGTCTTTTCGCCATTGATCAGCACCTCAACATTACCACTGGCGACCAGACGCGAACGCGCAAACAGAATCACGAATACCAGAACCAGAATAATGGCGGTAAAGAAGGTAATACCGAGAATAAATTCCGTCATGCTACAGAATCCTTACAGTTGAACGCCAGAGAACGACATGAAGCCTAACGACATCAGCCCAGCGGTAATAAAAGTGATGCCCAAACCGCGCAATGCCGGTGGAATATC
>JAHDDM010000068.1:1811-6807 GCA_020629355.1 Rhodospirillaceae bacterium | reverse complement strand
TCCTCGCAATGGTCAAAATTGCTGCTATCAGATTGTGGTGTGCGTTTTATGAGTCCGCTACTTAATTCAAAAGGCTGAAAGGTAATATCGGTTTTGGTTGGGGCAAAAATACAAACGATACCTACCTGCTTTGTGGGATACTCAGGAAGAGCATCAGCAGGTAATACAGAAAACCCCGCATCCTTTGCCATATCTGCCAAGGGGGTGGTTTGATCAGGAGCGCATTCAAAAAGACACTGGCTGTTTGGCTGCATAACCTTATGCAAGTCGTTCAGAATTTTTTGATAGGCTGCCATGCCATGATCATCAGCAAAAAGCGCAAGAGCAGGATCATAGTCTTTCACCGCGCGAGGCAAATCGGCATCATAGGGGATATAGGGTGGATTCGCCAAAATCAGATCACACGGCGAGTCCTGCCAGCCCGTTAGCCAATCTTGGCAAAGCCACGAGGTACGCTGTGTGAAACCTAACCTTTCGGCATTGCCTTGTGCAAGCGCGAGGGCTTTCGGGCTGCAATCGATACCGATACCGTGTGCTTCAGGGAATTCTTCCAGGGCAGAGAGCAGCAAACAGCCTGAACCCGTGCCCAAATCAAGGATACGTTTTGGCGCGACAGGACATATCTGCAAAGCTGTTTCAATCAGCCATTCGCTGTCTGCGCGTGGATCAAGGACAGCTGGCGAAATATGAAATTCCTGCTTCCAGAATTGGCGGTATCCCATGATTCGTGACAAAGGGGTATGAGCGCAACGGGCCTGTAAGCGTTCTATAAACAAATTCGGTTCTGGCAAGTCATCCTCATCACGGGAATATAATAGACTGGTATCGCAACCAAGATGGGCGGCCAATAGCCAGCGCGCTTCTTGGCGCGGGTCTTTGACCCCTGCGGCTTTCAGCGCTTCTGTGGCTTGTTGTAATGCGTCTTGAATGTTCATTTGTTATTTTTGATCTTTATCGGTCACGACAAGTAAAGCATGGCTCCGCCTGATTCTTTACTGTCTACGCCCAAAGGGACTTCGGCGACTTTGCAATCAAACTATTTTTGGCTGCACCAACCAAAACCGAAGGTTTGGGCAAGCACGACCGTGCGCCGTGGCCTATTTGCCATGCGCAATAAAGAATCAAGAAACCTCTGCCAGTCGCACCGCCTGGTCTTCGACAATTAACGCCTCGATCAATTCGCCTAATCCCTCACCTTCGAGAATCGCTGGTAATTTATGCAGACTCAGACCAATCCGATGATCCGTGACACGGGTTTGGGGGAAATTATAGGTGCGGATACGCTCCGAACGATCCCCGCTACCAATCTGCACCCGTCTGGCTTCGGAACGCTCCTTTTCGGCCTCGTCACGAAAATGTTCATACAGCCGCGAACGCAAGACCTTCATGGCCTTGGCGCGGTTCTTGTGCTGAGATTTCTCGTCTTGGCATTGCACCACCAGACCAGAGGGCAAATGGGTAATCCGCACCGCCGAATCGGTGGTATTGACGTGCTGACCGCCCGCGCCTTGCGCCCGATAGGTATCGACACGCAAGTCTTTGTCTTCGATCTGAATTTCCGTTTCTTCCACCTGTGGCAAGACCGCCACCGTCGCCGCCGAGGTATGGATACGCCCACCAGATTCCGTGGTTGGAACACGCTGCACCCGGTGACCACCAGATTCAAATTTCATCTGCCCGTACACCCCGCGTCCGTCAATCTGCACCACGGCTTGGGAAATACCCCCAATATCGTTCAGGCTTTCTTCCAGCATTTGCGTCCGCCAGCCCTGTAATTGGGCATAGCGCATATACATCCTGAATAGATCACCTGCAAAAAGAGCCGCCTCGTCGCCGCCAGTCCCTGCACGCACCTCAAGGATAATGCCCTTATCATCCGCAGAATCTTTTTCAAGCAGCAACAGCTTTGCCTGTTGCTCCAGTTCTGGTATCGCCGCCAGAGAATCGCGTAAATCCGCCTCGATCATGGCGCGAAATTCCGCATCCTCTTCGGTTTCTAACAGCTCTTTGGCTTCATCAATCTGCTTCAAGGTCTCGTTCAGCACTGCAAGATGTGCAACAATCGGCTCACGTTCAGCATATTCCTGCGATAGACTGGCGAAATCCTGCGCATCGCAAGAACCAGAGTTCAGCTTTTCGCTCACCTCTTGCTGCCGCGCGGACAACAGTTGATATTTTTCTTGCCAATCTGCCACTGGATACTCCTTAAAGCCTGTCTTTTGCGTTCTGAAGGCGAAATTTTTCGTCTTCGTTCCTCGAATATGTCGAATATGCTCCGGTACTCGACAAAAAATTTCACCTTCAGCCCACAAAATTTCAGGCTTTAAGAAGCATCCAGCATATATGTTTTTATTACCTGATTTTTGTGTTCAGGAAAGCCTGTAATGCCTCGGTGCTTAGTAGTGTTTCCTCTCCGTTTGCCATGTCTTTGACTTTCCAAACATCCTGAGCAAGTTCCTCTGTACCGAAAATCACACAGAACGCTACGCCAGATTGATCAGCCTGCTTCATGCGCGCCTTGACCTTACCAGAGAAACCATACACTGTCGCAATACCCGCGCGGCGAAGAGATTGCGCTAACACGGGCGCAAATGCCTCGGCTTCACTACCAATAGGAATCAAGGCACAATCGGCCTTCGGCATTTCTGGCGCGGTGATCAAGGCACTCAAGCGTTCTATTCCAGCCGCAAAGCCAACTCCAGTAGCAGGTTTGCCGCCAACAATCTCGAACAGACGATCATAACAGCCGCCACCTAAAACCGTCCCCTGTGCACCTAAAGCATCAGTAATGAACTCAAAAGCGGTATGTTCATAATAGTCCAATCCTCGCACCAGATGATGATCACGGACATAGGCGATTCCTAACGCCTGTAATCCTGTGCAAAGCTGATCAAAACGGCGGCGGCTGGCCTCAGCAAGATATTCGTCAATCATCGGCGCATCCGCCAGTAAAGCGCGATCTTGCTCGGCTTTGGAATCCAGTATCCGCATGGGGTTGGTGTCAAGACGGCGCAAGGAATCTTCGGACAGACTCGCCTTATGCGCGCTGAAATAAGCCAACAGAGCATCACGGAAGGCCGCGCGGTCTGTGGTGCTGCCCAAAGTATTCAGGTGCAATACGGTCTTGTCCGCAACTCCTAAAGTATTCAGTATTTCCTGCCCTAAAGCGATAATTTCCAAATCCGCCAGAGAACCAGAAGCCCCGATCAATTCCGCGCCAAATTGATGAAATTGCCGCAAACGGCCTTTCTGTGGTCGTTCGTACCGAAACATCGGCCCAGCGTAAAAATATCGCAAAGGCACGGATTGCGCGAGACCATGGCTAAAGAACGCCCGTGCAACACTGGCAGTGCCTTCGGGGCGAAGACTGACCTCTTCGCCGCCGCGTGTCGTGAAAGAATACATTTCCTTGCCAACAATATCGCTACTCGCCCCTAGGCCACGATCAAATAATCGACTTTCTTCCATTATTGGCGTGTCGATACGCTGAAAACCTGCCAAATGCGCCTGTTGCAAAGCCGCATCGATCACCGATTGATGGCCATGATAGGCTTCGGGCAGCAAGTCGTGCATTCCCCTAATTAAACGTGGATTCTCTTTCATGCTGCAGCCTCGGCTTCCAAGGCTTTGGCTTCGATCATCGCCACCATGTGATCCACAATATCACCATCGCGCAAGATATGATCCGTCAAGCCAGAAACATAAATCTGATGATTGTTATTGCCACCACCAGTAATGCCAATATCGCTCATCCGTGCTTCCCCTGGGCCATTGACGACACAGCCGATTACCGAAACGGTCAAGGGTGTGCTGATATGACTCAAGCGATCCTCAAGCAAAGCCACGGTTTTGATCACGTCAAATTGCTGTCTGGCGCACGATGGACAGGCAATCACCGTCACGCCACGATGCCGCAAGCCAAGGCTTTTCAAAAGATCAAAGCCGACATGGATTTCCTCGACAGGGTCTGCTGCCAACGAAACCCGTAAGGTATCGCCAATCCCTGCCCACAATAATGAACCCAAACCTATCGCCGATTTCACCGTGCCGATACGTTGACTGCCCGCCTCGGTAATGCCCAAATGCAGAGGATAATCACAGACCTCTGCCAGTTGCTGATAAGCCGCAGTAGCCATGAATAAATCAGAGGCCTTGACACTAATTTTGAAATTGAAAAAATCTTCATCCTCAAGCGCGCGCATATGTTCCTGTGCACTTTCCACCAGCGCTTCAGGGCAAGGTTCGCCATATTTCTCTAGCAGGTGACGTTCCAACGAGCCGCCATTGACCCCAATTCTGATAGCGGCACCGTGGTCTTTGGCCGCTTGAACCACCTCGCGGACACGTTCTCTGCTGCCGATATTGCCCGGATTGATCCGCAAACAGGCTGCCCCTGCCTTGGCAGCTTCGATAGCACGGTGGTAATGAAAATGAATATCCGCAACAATGGGGACCTGCACAGCCTGGATAATCTCTTTCAAAGCCACCGTTGAGGCCTCAGTTGGACAAGATACACGGACAATATCCGCACCTGCTTCTTCCAAGGCATGGACTTGTGCCACTGTTGCTGCAACATCCTCGGTATCGGTGTTGGTCATGCTCTGTACCGCTATCGGCGCGTCTCCGCCAATAGGGACATTGCCCACCATAATTTGCCGCGAAAGGCGACGCTGAATATGCCGATAAGGTCGATGGTTCATCATCATTCTTGCGCCAACGTATCAATACTGACCCAACCATCACTATCGGCCAACATGCCATAAGGCACTTCGCCCACCGCAACACCTGCATGATTGATCAAGGTGATGATCACCTCACGAAAATCATCAATGAGAATCTTTTTGCCAGCACCAAAAGCAATATCGAAAGGAATATCAGGCTGTAGTTGAACTCGGCGGCCTGTCCCATTGGGATTTTCCACCGTCATCCACAAGGGCGCATGATGGCTAATCTGCACTCCCAACAAGGTCGGGAGATTTTGATCTATATCGACAGG
>JAHDDM010000068.1:0-1711 GCA_020629355.1 Rhodospirillaceae bacterium | reverse complement strand
TGTTCGACAGAAGGCTTGTTATTCTCTGTGCGTGGTGGTGGTGCAATAACAGACTTGGTCGCAACCGGCTCTTCGGTGGTCAAGTAATTTTGTACCAGACCAACCCCGATCAACAGCAACAGCACACAGACCACTATAAATAAAATGGTATTCGTCGGCAGTGGCGGTAAAGGCCGCGGTTGACGGCTAACGCTTGGTTCGACATGCGGATAGTGCTTATCGGAAAATTGCGCCACCAGAATCTCCGCATCCAAATCGAGCATTCTGGCATAAGACGCAATATACGCACGTACAGTCGTGCGGCTTTGTGGTAGAGCCGATAAATCCTCGGCCTCTAAAGCTTCAAGATACACCTTGCGGATGCACAAACGATCAAAGCAGTCATCAATGCTCAGGCCAAGAACCGTGCGCTCATAACACAGGATTTCACCCACCGTTGCAGTCTCTCTGTTCAGAGGCGGCACAGTCGGTTCTGGCGGTGGCGGCTCAGTATCAACAAAAAGATTCGGTGCATCATCGTCACCAGCATCAGAGATCATTTTTTTCCAATTCATACCTGCTATGCAAAGACCGCACCGCCAACTCGCTGAACTTTCGTGCAATCAAAACCGTAATCTTAATCTCAGAAGTCGCAATGGCCTGAATATTGATACCCAATTCTGCCAGAGTATGGAAGGCTTTTGCCGCAACACCGCTATGCGAACGCATCCCGATACCCACCACAGAAATTTTCGAGACATCCCGGTCAATAACCAAGGTATCAAACCCAATCTCTGCCTTGAGACTATTCAGAATCTCCTCGCACTGGACAACATCCGTCAAAGGGATGGTGAATGTGACCTCAGTGGTATCAAGCTGAGTCGCATTCTGCACAATCATATCAACATTCACCCCCGCAGATGCAAGCGGCGTGAATACCGCCGATACGCGCCCTGGCTGATCCTTAATACCAGAAAGCACGATTTTGGCCTCTTCTTGCGAACAGGTCACGCCGCGAACAATTTCACCTTCCATCGTACTGTCTCCTGTAGTGATCAATGTGCCAGAAGCATCGCTAAAGCTTGAGCGCACCCAAAGCGGCAAGTCATAGGCCATAGCCAAGCTTACCGCACGGCTGTGGATAACTTTCGCACCAAGATAGGATAGCTCAAGAATTTCTTCGTAGCTAATCTTCTCTAGCGGATGGGCTTCATCCACAACCCGCGGATCCGCCGTATAGATACCATCAACATCTGTGAAGATAATACACTCATCCGCACCAAAAGCACAGGCCAAAGCAACCGCACTGGTATCGCTGCCACTACGCCCCAAAGTTGCGATACGATTTTCTTGCGTTACGCCCTGAAAACCCGAACAGACCGCAACCGTGCGCTGATCAGCAAACCCCGACAGTATCTCTGAGGTCTCAATTTTCTGTATTTGCGCATTCTTATGGACATTGCTGACATGAAACGGAATTTGCCAAGCCTGCCACGAGCGCGCTGGAATACCCTGCTTCAGAAGGGCAATCGCCATCAGGCCAGAGGATATCTGCTCGCCTGCCGAAACCACGGAATCATACTCTTTCAAATCAAACCGCGCCGTAATACTGTCAACGTGATCCACCAGCATATCCGTCATCTTGCCCATCGCCGAAACCACCACCAAGACCTCGTGGCCTTCGCGGTGTATCTGGGCAACGCGCGCCGCCGCCGCCTCGATCAAGTCGGTG
>JAHDDM010000067.1 GCA_020629355.1 Rhodospirillaceae bacterium | reverse complement strand
TGAACCGTGCGACACCGAAAAGCTTTGTGATTCTTGATGAGATTGGCCGTGGTACTGCCACCTTTGATGGCCTGTCAATAGCTTGGGCCTGTGTCGAATATCTGCACGAGAACAACCAGAGCCGCGCTATATTTGCCACCCACTACCATGAACTCTCCGAAGCCCTCGAGGACACTTTGGACTCGCTGCATAGTTTTCATCTTAAAGTCAAGGAATGGCAGGGCGAGATTGTCTTCATGCACGAGGTGGCAGAAGGCCGTGCGCAAGGTTCTTATGGTATACATGTCGCACATCTTGCGGGTCTGCCCAAAACCGTCATTACAAGAGCCAGACAGGTACTTTCGGAGCTTGAAAGGCAGCCTGCGGACAAGATAATTCCGCCAGCAGAACTTATGCCGCCAGAACCAGAGGAAAACCCGATTATTGAACAGCTTAAAGCACTTGATGTTGATAATTTAAGCCCGCGAGATGCGCTTGATGCCTTGTATAATCTGAAAGGACAGCTATGACAGAGGATGTGCTTTTCTCCAGGCGGGGGCATGTTGGAATTATCACCCTGAACCGCCCGAAAGCCTTGAATGCGCTGTCTATCGCCATGATGCGCAGAATCAGCGAGCAACTCATGCTTTGGTATGCAGAAGATACTATTCAGGCTGTTCTACTCAATCACTCTGCTGGCAAGGCATTCTGTGCTGGTGGCGATGTCCGCGAGGTCTATTCGACAGCACAGGCAAGCTCTTTGTCTGAGAAAACAGAGCTTATTCGTGTCGAATATTTTTTGGACAACCTGATTGCCACCTATCCTAAGCCTGTCATTGCACTAATTGATGGACTAACCTTTGGCGGTGGCGCGGGTATTTCCTTACATACACCTTTTACTGTCGCCACTGAAAACACCTTGTTTTGTATGCCAGAGGTGCGGATTGGCCTATTCCCAGATGCTGGGGTAGACCGCTTGCTTTGTGGCCTTGAAGGCAGTTTTGGAGTTTATCTTGGCCTCACAGGCGCGCGCCTAAAGGCTGCTGATATGCTGGCCTGCGGCCTTGCCAATTACAGTATCTCTGCCGAAAGAATCCCTGAAATTCTGGATAGGCTTTATCACACAAAGAGCCTCTGTAAAGCGGTCATTGACGATATTTTCCAAAACAATGGCACTGCAACAGAAGAGCCTGAATATACCCTGGAAATGCGCAACTGGATTGCAGAGACCTTCTGCTTTGAGAAAACTGGCGATATTATCAAAAAAGTCCGTGCAGATGCCGCTAATATGGCTCTGTCGCTTAATATTCGCGACATTGCCGCAACCACACAACAGGCAATGCAGCTAGGCAGTCCGTTGTCTTTATGTCTGGCGCATCGAATCCTTTCCCATCCGCCAATGACTCTGACAGATACTCTGCAACAGAACTATACTGTCGGGCAGAATTGTCTCGAATACGGAGACTTCTACGAAGGTGTGCGTGCTTTACTCATCGATAAGGACCAGAACCCAAACTGGAAATATGATCAGGTCTCTTCGGTCGAGCAAAGCACGATACAGAGCTTTTTCAAACCCTTGCTACCCGCGCTCGATTGGAAATTATCCACGGCCTAGCTTGAATAAATATGCGTTCTCGTCTATATAGCGAATACAAAAAGGTCGCTTGAGACGAAAGGAACGGTACAATGGACAAGAAAGAAACAGGCGAATACGTCACCATGCACGACTCACGGAGTGGAAAAGAATTTCGCTTTGCTCTTCTTGACGGCTCGGTTGGTCCCTCTGTCATTGATATTCGCAAACTGTACGCCGAAACAGGCTATTTTACCTACGATCCTGGTTTTACCTCTACGGCGTCGTGCGATTCCAGATTAACCTATATTGACGGTGATGAAGGTGTCCTGCTGCATGGCGGCTACTCTATCGAAGACTTGGCAGAAAAGGCCAATTACCTCGAAGTTTGTCATTTATTGCTGCATGGTGAACTGCCTACGCAAGCCCAATATGATACTTTTTCCCATAACATCACCACCCACACCATGCTGCATGATCAAATGCAGTATTTCTTCCGTGGCTTCCGCCGTGATGCTCACCCAATGGCCATTATGGTTGGTGCCGTGGGCGCGTTATCGGCATTTTACCATGATGTTACTGATATTAGTGATGAAAATCAGCGCATGATTGCAAGCCACCGTCTGATTGCCAAAATGCCCACGCTCGCGGCCATGGCCTATAAATATTCTGTGGGGCAGCCCTTTATCTATCCTGATAATTCCCTCAGCTATGCAGCGAATTTCTTGAAAATGACCTTCGGCACGCCAACACAGGAATTCTCTGTACCCGATAGTGTCGTGCGCGTGATGGATCAAATCTTCATCCTGCATGCGGATCACGAACAGAATGCCTCAACCTCGACTGTACGACTTGCGGGGTCTTCCATGGCAAACCCATTTGCCTGTATCTCGGCTGGCATTTCCTCGCTTTGGGGGCCTGCACATGGTGGCGCGAACGAAGCGGTTTTGGATATGCTACACCAAATTGGCACAAAAGACCGTGTCCCTGAGTTTATCAAACGAGCAAAAGACAAAGATGACCCCTTCCGCCTCATGGGCTTTGGGCATCGGGTCTATAAAAACTACGACCCTAGAGCTGGCGTATTAAAAGCTTCGGTACGGCAGGTTCTGGATGAATTGGGCGTTGCAGATGAGCCTCTGCTTGATCTGGCTTTGGAACTGGAGCGTATCGCGCTCGAAGACGAGTATTTTGTCCAGCGTAAACTGTTCCCGAATGTCGATTTCTATTCTGGTATTATCCTCAAGGCAATGGGCTTCCCAACCAGCATGTTCACCGTGTTGTTCGCGCTATCCCGTACCGTTGGCTGGATTTCTCAGTGGAAAGAAATGCACGAAGACCCGCAAAAACGCATCGGTCGGCCTCGGCAACTTTTCCTAGGCGAGGACCGGCGCGATTTTGTTGATATTGCACAAAGATAAATCTCTATCCTTGAAAAGCCTTCTTGATATGCCTAGTGATGGCGACTGCAAAGTCTCCATCACTGCATTGTAGAAGACCTTGAATTTCTTGCATTGCTGCCGCTTGTTGTTGATGCAGCAGACTTTTGCTATCTAATAGTTGTTGTATCTGTGCAGCCATTAGATCATGGTCAATCGCACCCTGTAGATATTCGGGGATGACTTCCCTGCCCGCCAGAATATTACTGAGCGAACCATGTGCAATAGAAAAGCGGAATAGTCGCCGCAACAGATTATCTATTGGCTTAAAACGATACAGCGCAATATGCGGACAATTTCTTAAGGTGAGTTCTAACTCAACCGTGCCCATACAGCATAAAGCCGCATTGCCATAACGCATAGCAGCAAAACGCCAAGCCTTATCCGTGATGATATGGACATTCTCGCCATCATTAAACCAACCCTCAAGCTGAACGCGGTGCTGTTCCAGGGTCGGGACAAGCCATGCAACCTCTTGATGATCAAGGCGTTTCTTGATAGCTAAAAAATCATCCCGTAATCTTTGTAACTCGCTAGGACGACTTCCAGGCAAGAGTAAAATATTTTGCGGTTCAGGAAAGCGCTGGCGGAATTTTGCCTCATTGATTGTATCATCCCAAGCCATTTTCACCGATGGATGACCAACATAAATCGCACGAAGCGAAGTATCCGCATAACACTTTGCTTCAAAAGGAAATATACAGAACATCTCATCAAAGGCTTTCGCAAAACGTAAGACACGTTTTGGCCGCCAAGCCCACACAGAGGGCGAAACCAGTTGCGCTCTAGGGCATTGATGTTTTTGCATTTTTTCGACTAATCGGACATGAAAATCTGGCGCATCAATAGTGATGATATAATCAGGCTCAAGTGCATCAATCCTTGCCGCGAGATCTTTGATGAGCTTTAACAGCTTCGGTGCCGCTTTTAATACTGGAATAATCCCCATAATATTGAGGTCTTCAATACGCCCCCATTCCTCGATACCGGCATCGCGCATTTGCGGACCAGCTATCCCAACAATGCGGGTATCCTCGCCGAACTCTGTCCGCAATGCCTGTAGCAAATACGCACCCATGGCATCCCCCGAAGGCTCAAAACAAGAGACAAAGATTTTTTTGGGCAAAGTGTTACTCCGTAACGTAGATAAATATCCCAAGTTGATCCGCCAAAGCAATCACCGCCTCTTCATCAACAATAATCGTATCCTCAGCACTGATTGCGATTCCCGCAAAGGTATTTCTATGTAGAGCATGGATGGTTTCTGTACCAATAGTCGGGGCGTCAATACGATTATCCTGCTGTATTTTCGGCATTTTTACAATAACACCACAAGTCTCCTCTGGTTTATATTCTCTGGTGCGCCTGATCAGATTATCCGTACCTTCAATCGCCTCAACACCAAGCACCACCCCGCCAGAAACTGCAACCGCCTGTCCAAAATCGGCCGCCGATATAATACTCAAAGCCTGAACACCGCGTGTAATATCCGCTAATGTTGCGACATCCGGCTGGTGCTGACCTAATGCGCCAGAGCGCCGCTTCTGTTGCGCAAGAATTTCCTGTACACTCAGTATTGTAAGGTTAAAGTCCTCGGCAAATATTGCAAGTAATTGCTGCATCACCGCGTCATCACCTAACGCACCAAGTCTCAACCGTGGCAAATAATGTAACAGAGTTGCATCAGGGCGCAATTTCCATAGTGCAGGACGATCAATCTTGCCCGCAAAAACAATCGAATCAATACCCCATTCTGTTATGGCCTCCTGAAACTGTCCCCATTTATCTATCGCAATACTACGATCAGCACGAAAATCGTGGCCTTCCTCGTTGCCCTGAATCACAATAGTCTTAAAATCACGCCTTTGCGCTTTAAGAGTAGCAACGACTGTATTCGGTAATGCCCCCCGTCCAGCAATCAAACAGACACATCCCAAATCAGTCATGGCTTTTGGGCGCTGATAAGAAAAGCCCTTGCTGGCTTTTTTCTTGAGCAAAGGCCACATGTTGATTGTTGTTGACATTTTTAAGGATTTTTTCCGCCTGAGCAATACGCTGTTCGATATTGCCAAGCTCTTGATCACACAGCATTTCGTAAAGGCTCTGTGCCTCACGAATATTTGCATTATCAATGCCAGCACGGCGCATACCCGTTAAATTCAATCCGATCAAGGCGCTGTTTTGATCAATCAGGCTAAAGGGCATAACATCACGATTGATAATCGCTGACAGGCCAATATAGGACATATCGCCGATCCGAACAAATTGATGCACACCACAGAGTGACGCGATCCGTGTATTTGAACCTACGGTCACATGACCTGCTGTACCAGCGCACATCCCCAAGACATTCTGATCACCGATCTGACCATCATGGGCAATATGCGCATTGATCATCATCAAGTTACCATCGCCAAGACGAGTTTCCATCCCGCCGCCCTCCGTGCCAAATTCTATCGAGGCACTTTCGCGTATCTTGTTGTTTTTACCAATAATCAGCCGCCCTGGTTCACCCTTGAATTTCAGGTCCTGAGGAGTGACACCAATTTTCGCATGAGGATAAATCTCTGTCCCTTCGCCTACCGTGGTATGACCATCAACGAGAGCATGATGACCAATCTTGACACCTTTAGCCAAGCGAACATGCGCGCCAATATAGGCAAACGCGCCAACAGATACGGTCTCATCAAGACACGCACCTGCTTCGATAACCGCGCTAGAGTGAATTTTCTGACTCATCATCGTGTATTCGGTACAACCATCGCCGTGATCAAAGCCTCTACAATCAACTGCCCATCGACACGAATAGAGCCATGACCGCGCCAAAAACGCTTCTTCAAAGATTCTTTACGCAAAGTAATCTCTAGCACGTCTCCTGGGACAGCCTGTTTGCGAAACTTCACCTTATCAAATCCTGTCACCATCGAAGTCGTGCCCTCCTCACTCTGGTTGCCAAGAGAATGGTGGGCTAGAATTACACCAGATTGTGCCATAGCCTCCAACATTAAAACACCAGGCATTACTGGTAGATGCGGAAAATGACCCTGAAAAAAAGGCTCGTTCATGGTCAAGCATTTCCGCGCCACGACGTAATCGTTCGGAACTACCTCAAGAACACGGTCTATCAGCAGAAACGGATAACGATGTGGCAGAATTTTCTGAATGTCTTGAATATTGAGTTCCATAGTTTTGCCTTTACTTATTTCTTTTCTGTTTTGTCGCCCGAACCAATTTATGCACTTCATGCGCCCGCGCACCAAATTCTTTCAATTCAACGGCTGGAACACCAAATACCGTTGTTCCAGCCGCAACCTCTTTTGTCACCGCTGAACAGGCCATGACTGTTGCGCCGTCTCCTATGGTGGTAAAACCATTGATCCCTGCCTTACCTGCAATGCGCACCCCGCGCCCAATAGTTGCACTTCCCGCGACTGCACAAAGCCCAACAATAGCCGTGCCTTGGCCAATATGAACATTATGACCAATTTTACACAAACTTTCTATCTGTACCATGTCCTCAATAACGGTATCCCCTAACGCACCACGATCAATACTACAGCCCGATGTGATATGTACACCATCACCAATATTCAATAATCCTACTTGAGCAACAGGGTGATAGCAATGATCATGGAACTCAAAAGCAAATCCTGCACAACCAATGGCATTATGGTCATCACACCAAAATCCATTACCAATTTTGGCATATCGGATTGTATTATGCCGCCCAACACGGCAGTCCTTGCCTAGACGAACATGCGCGCCAATAACGGTATAATCGCCTATATGTGAACCCGCACCAATTTCAGCATAAGCACCAATGACGACACCGT
>JAHDDM010000066.1 GCA_020629355.1 Rhodospirillaceae bacterium | reverse complement strand
AACCTAATAGCCTTCGTGTTCCATCCGTTTGCGGAGCATCTTATGATAGCGGCGGCCTGCTTCTGCCTTTTCACGCGCGCGGCGTAGAGAGGGCTTCTCGAAGCGGCGGCGTAAACGCATTTCGCGAAACACGCCTTCACGTTGAAGTTTCTTTTTCAAGACACGCAAGGCTTGACTGACATTATTATCGCGAACGTTTATCTGCACGTTGTATCCTCGAAGCTAAAAATGCACCTGATCATCAGGCAACGGAAATATCCACCTAATCAGGCAGAAACATTGCGGCTTTATACCATCACCACCGAAAATAAAAAGCGAAAAGCACTCTATTCGGGTAAAAAACCAATATCATACAGCAAAGATGCCGCAAAAGCCCTTATACTTTTTGCGCTAACTGCTCAAGAAAGGCATCAAGATCGCCGCTATTTTGCTTGATCATGCTGGCGATTAAGTCTCGTTGTGCCAGCAGCATGGATATACCCGCAACCTGAACATCAAGAACCTTCAACGTATTGTTGATCGGACGCAAGCGAACGTTGATCTCGATACTTTTTGCGCCTTTATATGCGGTCTGTACCATCATATGCTGCTTTTTCATTGGCTGCACCGCCAGAACGGTGATGTTGTTACTCGCGCTATCCTCGGCAAAATAGGGGCCAATTTGCGGACTTATCTGTGCCAGAATAAATTGCGGTAATAATTCACTGAAACGTGTGCGCTGTTGTTCTGATGCGCGCCTGCCATAACCACCAAGCACGAATCGGGCAATCAGCTCGTGGTCAAAATGCTGCTGATAATAGTCCAATAAAGCCTGTTTAGGATTGGCTTCTGTGGGATTGTAAATTTCCTGAAAATCTTGAAAGAGTTGCGTGACAAAGTCTTTTGCCTGTTCGTTCGCCGAATCGGCCGCCGCGTAGGACGGAATATTCAGCAACAGCAACAGAGCAAGAAAGTACGCACGCATTATTCAAGTTCGGTGATTTCTAATTCATCCACCTTGCCAAAGACGAATTTTTGACGTTGCTGTTGATAGATATTCCTGAAGCTGGCGTAAGGGTCAGGAGATGTTTTATAGATATTGTCAATCGCCGCGAGGTTTTCGCTGTAGGTTACGACGCCATTGGCAAAGCCAGCGGCGATGGGAAGAATATCTTGATCGGTACGATTGGCTTGAATTTTGGGAATGCTATACAGGCCATCGACAAGGAAGCCGATACCGTGTGTGACGGATGAAGCACCGATGAACGGCAGTTGAATATAGGCACCATTGTCGCCAGTCCAACGCGCGAGTGTTTGACCAAAGTCGCGCGGATTGTGATTCTCTGAGCCAGTGACATTGATCATGCCGCCAAGACCAATGGTGCTGTTGGTGATGAAACGTCCTAGAGACGTTCCAGCAGCTTTTGGATCGCCTTGTAGAAGGGCGTTAGCAACATTGCGCGGTTCAGCAAGGTTTGTGAAGAAATTGCTGAATGCTACCTGTACGCCTTCGGGCAGAGCATCCAAAACCAGCGCCAGAGGGCGGACAATCAGGCTTTGAAAGATGCTGTTAAAGGCAAAGACAGCGCGATTCGTTGGTTCAAGAGGATCGTTGATGCGCTCGTATTCGGCCTTTGCAAGGGGGTCATGCGGCGCGCTGGCACAGGCACTTAAGGCCAGCATGGCACACATCAACAAGATAAGGTGTATCCGTACTGGACGCAAAAAGGCAGAGTGGTCAAACATTTGAGTTTCATCATCAGTTAATATTTACTGCTATCCTCTATACACCGAAATTGTGATGGGTTTCAATTTCTTTGGACAGTATCCTATAGCCACGAGAATGTGCCATAATGAAGGCAATAGGGGATAGGCGCACAGAGGCATCAAGATTCTTTTTGTCTGTTGCGAAAATGCAACTTATGGCAGTGTCTGAATAGAGCATTTTTGCGATTATACTGGTGTTCGAGATGCGGCTCGTATACTTCATGGTCAAGCCAGTACAAGCCAGTATATGAAATAAGTAATGACGATATGAGCAATAATACGACCGATACCGCAGGGCTGAATCCAGCACAACTTCAGGCTGTTCAGCATCTTGATGGGCCATTGCTGGTCTTGGCGGGTGCGGGTACAGGCAAGACGAGGGTCTTAACGCACCGAGTCGCCAGAATACTGGAGCAGACATCAACCCCTGCCTATCGGATACTCTGTGTGACCTTTACCAACAAGGCGGCGCGTGAAATGCGTGAGCGAATCGCCTCGCTGGCAGCGGATGCAGCCGAGGGATTATGGCTTGGTACGTTTCATTCTCTGGCAGTACGGGTCTTGCGCAAACATGCTTCATCGGCAGAATTGGGTATTGATACGAATTTTTTGATTGTGGACAGTGATGATCAGCATCGTCTGGTGCGGCAGATTTTGCAAGAGATGCACCTTGATCCGAAAGAGGTTCGCCCCGGGAAAATCCTGCCCTTTATTCATGGCTGGAAAGACCGCGCCCTTGAGCCAGAGCGCGTTCCTCCAGAGGAGAGGCGAGAACTGAATGGTTTGGCGGTGGATGTGTACGAGCGTTATCAACGTCGTTTACAGGCCATGAATGGCTGTGATTTTGGCGACTTGCTTCTGTACAATATCAAGCTTTTTGCGCACAATCCTGAGGTCTTGCAGCATTATCAACAGCGTTTTCGGTATATTCTGGTGGATGAATATCAAGACACCAATATGATTCAAAATCTGTGGTTGTCTTTATTGGCACATCAGCATCGGCAGCTGTGTTGTGTGGGTGATGATGATCAATCGATTTATGGCTGGCGCGGAGCAGAGATTCGCAATATTCTGGAATTCCAACAGCGTTTCACTGAGGCCAAGGTGATCAAGCTTGAGGAAAATTATCGCTCGAGCCAGAATATTCTTGATGGTGCGGCGGGAGTCATTGCGCACAATAGTGATCGTTTGGGCAAAGACCTTGTGGCGACTCGCGGTGCCGGTGCGGCAATTGGTCTGGCGGGATTCCGCGATTCCCGTGCCGAGGCCAGTGCCATTTGCGACACGATTATCAAGCGGCATTTTCAGGGATTGGCCTATAGCGCACAAGCAATTTTAATTCGCGCGGGTCATGTCAGCCAGATGCTGGAGACCAGTTTGGCAGCGATGCGTATTCCGTATCGGATGTATGGTGGGTTACGTTTTTATGAGCGCGAAGAGATCAGGGATGCGGTGGCGTATCTTCGCTTGATCCATCGTTCTGAAGATGACCTGGCCTTCGAGCGCATCATCAACAAACCGACTCGCGGGATTGGGGCAACAAGCCAGAACAAGGTGCGGCAATATGCTGAAAGTAACGGCGTCTCGCGTATGAATGCGGTGCAGGTGATGCTGGAGGATCAAGTCCTCACGGGACGCGCAGCTGCAGCTTTTGAGAGTTTTCTGGCTCTGCATCGTGGCTGGCAGGAACGCAAAGAGGTCTTGAGCGGCGCGGATTTACTGCACGAGGTCTTGCAGGGTGCGGGTGTCTTTGATTTCTGGCGCGCCTCGAGCAAGCTTGAGGCTGAAACCAAGCTTGAGAACCTTGGGGAATTACAGAGCGCCTTAGCGGAATTTCCAAGCCTTGAAGCATTCCTGGAACATGTTGCGCTGGTGATGGATGATGACCGTACAAGCACCAAAGATTCAGTGACCATTATGACCATTCATGCTGCCAAGGGTCTGGAGTTTGATTATGTTTTCCTACCAGCTTGGGAAGAGGGCATTTTTCCGAACCCGCGTTCCGTGGACGAGGATGATAGCAAAAGCTTGGAAGAAGAGCGCCGTCTGGCCTATGTCGCCATGACCCGGGCAAAAACGCGACTGGATATTAGTTTTGCCCGTGAGCGTTTAATGCATGGTCAAGTGAAGGCCACGGGCCCATCGCGATTTTTGCGTGAGATACCAGAGAGTGCTTTAGAAACCCCGCTTGCCAAGATATTCGAGAAAATGGCAGCAGGTTGGGCCTATGGCTCAAGCGGATACAAAACACCGCGGACAGCAACGGCAACAGAGACGACTTTGTTGCGGACAAACACGCCTGCTGTACGCAATGTTACACACGGCGGGACAATGGGCCAAAGGGTGCAACATGCGCGTTTTGGCATGGGCACAATTACTGGACTGGAGTCACAATATTATGTGATAGAGTTTGACGAGCATGGTCAAAAGACCATCAGTGTTGATTTTATTACGTTGTTACAGACATGATGATGAATAAAACATCTGAACATTCTTCCGAAACGGATCAACAGCAGGTGTACCGTAGTGTGGCTGCAATCGCCGCCAGTGGTTGTACGAGCGAAGGCGACTGGCTGGATTTATTCCGTACCAACGCCCACACGAGCCTTGGGCGTAATCTCATCAGTTTGCTTGAGCGCATCCGCCAGCGTCAAAAGGCACAGATGCTTACCCCTGCACCGCATGATCGTCTTACGGACATTCGTGGTCTCATGGCAGCCGAGGAGATCGAAGGGCTACTGGTGGGACATGATGACGAGAACCTTAACGAGTATATTTGTCCTAGCGGCGCGCGATTACAATGGCTCACGGGTTTTCGCGGATCAGCAGGGATATTGCTGGTCTTGCCAGAGGCAGCTTATCTGTTTGTCGATGGTCGCTATAGTCTGCAAGCCCCGCAAGAGGTTGATCCGGATTTTGTTCAGGTGCTGCCTTTAACCACGCAAGCTATTGCGGATAAATTAACCGAAGCCATGCCCAAAGGGGCAGATTGGCGTATCGGTGGTGATGCGTCTTTATTCACGGCATCAAACTATCGGCGTATGCAGCAAGGTATAGCGGCTATCGGCGCAAAATTGCAGGATGTTAGGCACAATCTGGTGGATATCCTTTGGAAAGAACAACCCCATGCCCCGTTCAGCCCAATACACCGCGTGATCGAAGCGAAAGAATCCACCGCCGATAAATTGGCGCGCCTATGTGCGATTCTGCAACAGAAAGGTTGCGATTCTCTGGTGGTACAAGCACCCGAAGATATTCTTTGGCTGTTGAATATCCGTGCCAATGATATTGCAACCGCGCCCTTTTGCCTGTCGAAAATGATCGTGCATGCTGAAGGCAGTATCGATTGGTTTCTCAGCCCTGAAAAACTGGCTCTGGCAGAGCAAATATCAGGTTGGCAAAAAACCTTCCTGCATCCTGAGGCTGATTTTACTGCAGCCCTTTTGATGTTGGCAACAGCGGGTAGTCAGATTTGGCTTGATCCCAGCCGCACCTCAGCGCGAATAGTCCAGATGCTGGAAGATAAAGCCGCAACAATTTACGAGGCACAAGACCCGATATGGCGACTTGCGGCCTGTCTTAATGCGACAGAATGTCACGGTGCACGTGCCGCGCATATTCGTGATGGTTGTGCTTTGGTGGAATTTATGACCGCGATTTCTTTGAACCCCGAACCCTGTCAAGAAAGTGACCTGGTGCACAGTCTACAAGAATTTCGCGCTGCACAACAAGGCTATCAACAGGACAGTTTTCATGCCATTGTTGCAGCCCGAGGCAATAGTGCCATTTGCCATTATCACCCGATTCCAGATGCTGATGATCGGGTACGTTGGGGCGATATTGTCCTGATGGATAGCGGCGCGCACTATAATGACGGCACAACCGATGTCACCCGCGTTCTGGCGTATGATCAAGGTGACGTGCCGTTAGATGCCGAGTTTTGCCGGCATTATACTCTGGTGCTGAAAAGCCTGATTGCAATCTCCTCCGTGCGTTTCCCTAAAGGCACAACGGGTATGGCGTTGGACGCTATTGCACGTCAGGGACTGTGGCAGCATGGCCTGGATTATGATCACGGCACAGGTCACGGGGTGGGTAGCAATTCCATGGTGCATTTTGGCCCGCAACGTATTGCCAAGAACGGTAGCAGCGAGCCCTTACAGGCTGGCATGATTGTCTCGCTTGAGCCAGGATTGTATTTTCCACATCGCTATGGTATCAGGCTGGAAAATCTGGCTCTTGTCGCTGAAGCCTCTGAAGGCTGGCTGTATTTTGAAAATTTGACTTGGGTGCCTTTTGTCCGCCGCATGATTGATGCTACTATGCTGAACACACAAGAACGGGCTTGGCTTAATGATTATCACGCTGGCGTGTATCGCCACCTCGCGCGTAATCTATCGCCACAGTCTGCACGCTGGCTGGCAGAGGCGACGCGGGTCTGTTGACGAATAATATTACGGAAGAAAAATATTATGAAAACCAATGCGATAAAAGCTTTTTATATTCTGTTTGGTGTCTTTGTTTTATCTGGCTGTGGCAAGACATTGCCGATATCTGGTTTGCCAATCAAAGTCACACCGACGGATATTGCAGGTGGAAAAGGATTAGATGTTTATGCCCATTTGCGGGCAGAGAATCCCGATATACCAAAACTTAAAGGCCAGTCTGTTCTGGTTGTGCGGGCTTATGATGGCTCTGATCCCCAAAAGTTCAACGTTGAGGTCGTCGCGCAATGTTCCGTCAGTGCTGAAGAACTCTATACCGCTGAGGTGACAACACCTGCTGAGCTTATTGTTCCAAACTATGGTGAATATTCTCCGATAGTAAGCGCGCGCTGCACGCACAAAGGTCTGTCTGGTCAAAAATCGATAGATGTTTATAATGTAACCAGCAAAAGAATTGGTGATTCTAACCCAGGAGTCGGACTTCTCGGTGCGATTTTTACCTCAGTAGTGCTTGCTGCACGGTCTACTAAAGATGATGTCTTCGAGTATCGCCCCCTAGAGGTGACGATGAAATAGATGATGCAATACCAACACACCCTTCGTAATCATTGACATCCGTGGGCTGTTGTTGCTTGCGCCGCCTGATTGTGATTG
>JAHDDM010000065.1 GCA_020629355.1 Rhodospirillaceae bacterium | reverse complement strand
ATGCTTCACAACAGCAACATATTGTTTCCTCGGGCGCGGTTCTGCTGGTAGGGCTTGGCGTTACTTGGGTCAGCTTTACGCAGGAACCCGCCGCAGCCTTTGCCTTCCCGCGTCTGATCGCGGCATTTTTTACCCTGCTCGGTTTGTGGAATTTTGCCCGCGCCATTCTGGGGTTGGCGAAAGTTGGCGAAGGACTCAGCGGAGCAGGATTCAAAAACATTCTCCCCGGATTGGCTCTTATTTCAGTATTGGTGTTCTTCGCGGCAAAGTTTTTCGGATTTTATGCAGCCTCGTTCGTCAGCTTTTTCTGCCTGTACAGCCTGTATGATCCGGCATCACATCTTGAAGCCAGAACCTGGCTGAAACGTTTTTTGATTACTGCCTGTTTTATGGCAGTAATCTATACCCTGTTCGCCCTGTTACTACAGGTGCAGACACCTAGAGGCATTATATTCTAAACCATCACAATCAATTAAAGGAGTTCATGATGAAACTATTCAAATCACTTGCCGTTGGCCTTGCTGCCACAGTACTGAGCGTCGGTGTTGCTCAGGCTGACAGCTATCCAGATCGCCCCATCGGCCTTGTCGTCTCATACGGCGCGGGCGGTGCTACAGACTTTCAGGCACGGCTGGTTACTCAGGTAGCCACCAACAAAGAGTATCTCGGGCAGCCGATGTATATTCTGAACAAGCCTGGTGCTGGTGGTCGTGTTGGCTGGAACTGGCTGGCAACAGAAGCCGATACAGACGGCTATACTGTCGGTGCATATAATATCCCGCATTTCATCGCACAGTCCATCAAGGGCGGCGTGAAATATAGCCGTGATTCCTTCGAGCCGATTGCCAACTGGGGTGAAGACCCTGCAGTGGTTATCGTTGGTGCAGACAGCCAATTCAACTCGATGGCTGATCTCCTGAGCTTTGCCAAAGCCAATCCTGGCAAGCTGACAACTTCGGGTGCTGGTCTGTTTGTTGGTCACCATATTGCTGCTTTGCAAATTGAAAAAGCTTGCGGCTGTAAACTGGCGTATATCCCCACCAAAGGTGGCGGTGCTGCTGCTTTGAAAGCGGTTATTGCTGGTGATGTTCTGGCGGGTGTCAACAACCTGTCCGATGCATACCGTGCCCGTAAGTCTGGTAGCGTCAAAATTCTTGGTGTTGCTGATCTGAAGCGCAACGAAGACTTCTTGCCTGATGTTCCCACCCTGAGAGAAACAGGTCTTGATGTTGATAATTCGTCGGTCAACTACCGTGGTATCATGGTACCCAAAGGTACTCCACAGGAAGTGATCGATGTTCTGGCGGCGAAAGTTCCAGAAATGTTCGCCAACAAGAAGCGGGTTGCCAAGAAAATGAAAGCTGGTGGCTCACCCATGAACATTATGACTCGTGAAGAAGTCCAAAAGATGTGGGCAGAACGTGAAGAGTACCTGAAGGAACTCTTAAAAGGTCTGTAACAGTACGGAATCTGGTGGGGGTCACCCCACCAGATTCTTCTGTATTCTTGTCTTGTAAAAATAATACGGTAGTTACGCTTTAGTCGCCAAAGCAAGGCAAAGCACTCGCACGGAAGCGGAAAAGTAACGGACGCAAGCCGTACTTTGCTTGCCGTGAGCGAAGAGAAAAATAGTCTTGGCGATTAAAAATTTCGTTTTACACATTTCGTTGTACACAGGGGTAAAAATAAAAACCATGCTGGAAGAACAAGAAGAACATGCTATTGTCGATGCGCTCATGGCGCGCGCGCGTACTGCACAGCAGGAATATGTCGCTGGTGCGGATCAAACACGCTTTGACAATGCCGCCTTAGCCGTTGGTTGGGCATTGATGCAGCCAGAACGCAATGAGTCTTTAAGCAAAATGGCAGTTGCGGAAACTGGTCTGGGTAAGGTTGCGGATAAAATCATCAAAAACCACCGCAAAACCCTTGGTCTGTTGCGGGATATTCAAAATATCCAAACCCACGGTATCCTTGAAGACAATCCAGAGACGGGCCTAATCAAAATTGCCCGTCCTGTTGGCGTGGTAGGTGCGGTTGTTCCCTCTACAAACCCTGCTGCAACACCGACGAATAATATCATCAATGCCCTGAAATGCGGCAATGCCATTATCCTTGCGCCCTCGCCTAAGGGGGCTGGTGTCTGTGCAGAACTGTTGCGTCACATTCATGCAGAATTTCAAAAGCTTGGTCTGCCAGAAGACCTTGTACAGATGCTGCCCATCCCGCCCTCGAAAATTAAAAGCCAGCGTCTGATGGAAAGCGTAGACTTGCTGATTGTCACTGGCAGTCAAGACAATGTCCGCCGCGCCTATCGTTCGGGTACACCTGCCATAGGTGTGGGGGCTGGCAACGTTGCTGTTATTGTCGATGAAACGGCGGATCTTACGGCAGCGGCAGAGAAAATCATGGCCTCGAAGACCTTTGATTATGCCACTTCCTGCTCGTCTGAAAACGCTGTTGTTGTACTTGATGAAGTACACGATGATTTTCTCAGCGCGCTCGATAAGGTCGGCGGTCGTCTACTGAATGCTGCTGATGCGGCAAAATTAAAAGCAGCACTGTTTCAGGATGGTCACCTCAATCGCCATATGATTGCACGTGAGGCCAAACAGGTGCTTGAGGTTGCAGGTATAGACCTGCCCAATGCTGAAGGCTGTGAGTTTCTGGTACTGCCCGCTGAAGGTATCGGTGCAGACTATCCCGAATCAGGCGAAAAGCTCTCCGTCGTTCTCAGCCTGTACCGCGCCCGTGATTTTGCCCACGCTCAAGAAGTCACCGCAAAAATTCTTAATCATCAAGGTGCAGGTCACTCTATTGGTATCCACACAAATCATCCCTCGCGCGCGACAGAATTAGGTCTCTCAATGCCGATATGCCGCGTGATTGTCAATCAGGCACACTGCTTTGCTACAGGTGGTGCATTCAATAATGGTATGCCGTTCTCGCTCTCCATGGGTTGCGGCAGCTGGGGCGGCAATTCCATTGATGACAATCTGCACTATAAGCATTTTATGAATATTACCAAGATTGTCCGAGAAATCCCCGCTCGTGAACCTACTGTGGAAAGTATTTTCAGCGACTATTGGCAGAAAGCTGGCAAATGACATTATCCACCATTCGCGCCTGTTGCGACTATTACGCCGAAACCACGCCAGATGCGCCCTTTTTGCTGTACGGAGATACCAGCTATAGCTACGCTGAGGCGCAAAAGCATATTCAAAACATTGCCCGAACTATTGCAGCACAAGGCATAAAGACTGGCGCAACAGTGGCCTACGCCTGTAGCAACAGCCCTGAGGCGGCTCTTTGTATCTTGGGGATTATGTATGGCGGTTATATCGCAACAGCGGTGAACCTTGTTTCTGGCGACACCACCATCGGCTATGTTCTGGAACATTCCGAGGTAGAGCTTATTTTTGTTGACCCCGTATCGGAAACATTAGTGCGCCCACTGGCGGCGCATACGACAACAATCCTACGCTTGGATCAGGTCTCCGAATCTTCCGATGCCACGGCAGAATATGCCATGCCTAATGAAGATGATTATGCGCTTTTAATGTACACCTCTGGCACAACAGGCCGCCCGAAAGGGGTACTGCATAGCCACAAAAGTATGCTCGCTGGCGGCAAAAACGTCGTGATCGGACACGAATTAACTGCTCAAGACCGCGCTCTTTGCGTTCTGCCCCTGTATCACATCAACGGCCTGTGCGTGACCTTGATGGGTCCGCTTTCTAGCGGCAGCAGTGTTGCATTGCCAGAAAAATTCTCAACCTCAAAATTCTGGCCTGATATTCAAAAACATCACTGTAGCTGGTTCTCGGTTGTGCCAACACAAATTTCGTACTTGCTGCATCAAGACACGCCCTTCGACAAATCACAATATCCCGCCTTGCGTTTCGGACGTTCAGCCTCTGCACCCTTATCGCCAGATGTCCATACCGCGTTCGAGGCACGCTTTAGCATCCCCATGATCGAAACCATGGGATTAAACCGCCGCACAAATTCTCAGCAATCCGATGCCGCCAGGAAAGCGTAAAATTGGTTCGCCAGGTATTGCGGTGGGCAACGAGGCCATGATCGGTGATCACCAGCAAAACTCTGTACCGCCAGACACCGAAGGCGAGGTGATGATACGTGGTGATAATGTCATGCAAGGCTATCTGAAAAATCCAGAGGCCACAAAAGAAGCCATTACGGCGGATGGCTGGTTACGCACTGGTGATTTAGGCCGCATGGATGCCGATGGCTATATTTTTATTACTGGACGCCTGAAAGAGCTGATCATCAAGGGCGGCGAAAATATTGCACCGCGCGAAATTGACGAGGCTCTGTACAGCCACCCTGATGTGATTGAAGCTGCTGCATTTGCCTGCGCGTGTAAAAACTACGGTGAACGGGTCGAGGCCGCCGTAGCCTTAAGCCCCAACACCAGTGCAACACCAGAGACTCTTCGTGTCTTGTGCCAGGAAAAATTAGGCAAATTCAAAGCTCCTGACCAGATTCATGTCATGGCAGAGCTGCCGAAAGGCCCTTCAGGAAAAATTCAACGCCGAATACTCAGTGAAACCCTTGGTGCATGAACCTCGAAGTTCTCTTTAACGCCAGCACGCCAATTCCAGCACACGTCATTACTGCACTATTGGCAATAATAATTGGCGGGATACAATTCGCCCTACCAAAAGGGACAAAACCACACCGTTTATTAGGCTATCTCTGGGTTCTCCTGATGCTTGGGGTGAGTATCTCAAGCTTTTTCATCGACGAAATCCGCCTTTGGGGGTCATTCAGCCCAATTCATCTGCTGAGTATCGCCATGTTTGGGTTCCTGTTTCATGCAGTGCGGATGGCGCGTATCGGCAGAATCCGTGCCCATAAACGCGCCATGACCATGACCTATATCTGGGCATTGCTCGTCACTGGCGCATTTACTCTGTTGCCAGAACGCACCATGTATCTGGTGGTCTTTGGTAATTAGTGCATAACTGTACGCACTGGTGTATGCTGGTCTCGAAACCATACCCTCAGAAAGCTATGCCATGTCTCTTTACAGCGATCTGCAAACTGTCAATAGCGAGGAAGACGTTAAAGACGCATACATTAAAGCGTTGAATCTCAAAAGTTACACAAAAGGCCTCATTGACATTCAAACAAAAGAAGTCTGGTTTGAGGCAAAAGACACGACAAAGCACAGCACCTATGCGATGTTCACGCAACTGTTACATTATGTACAGGATGCTTTGAACAAAGGTGAACATATCCCTCCACTATTAGCGGTCATTGATGTCGAAAAAGCCGCGATTATGAAAAGCTCTGATGTGCTGCCCTTTCTTGCCAAGAAAACAGTCAAATGGGGAAAATCCGCCAGCCAATACACTCCTGAAGCACTTGAAACCATTTCCGCCCATATTGGCACGCATTTTGTGCATTTCAACATTGCCACGGATGAAGAAGAGTTTCTCAGCACTGTAAAGCAAGCGATTAAATCTGGCGATATTATTAGAACACAAATAACGCCAGATAATTTAAAGCAGGTTTTTGACAAATGGGTCGAGCTTATTGGCCGTGAAATTCAGAATATTTCAAAAGACGACTTTCACTTGCTATTTTTTGCCGACATTATGCACGATGGGAAAGTGGCCACCTATCAAGGTCTTCCCTCTGCTTTGCTACACATCAATGATGCGCCAGCCTTCAAGCTCCACGACAAAATTCACGAGCTTAAAAGCATTCATGGCTATCGAAAATTTTGGTCGATTTATCACAAGCCACCCAAAAGCGAATTTCGGAATTACCTTTTAGAGCGCCGTGATAGCTTAATTCCTGTAGAGGAGCGAATTTATAAAGGCGGGTTCTATACACCATTGAATGTAGTCGACAAAGCCTATGATCAGCTTACGCGGTCTCTGGGGAAACATTGGCAAAAACGTTATGTTGTTTGGGATATGTGTTGCGGTGTCGGCAATCTTGAAGTCAAGCACAGCAACCATCGCAATCTTTTTATGTCGACACTTGATCAGGCCGATGTAGATGTGATGAAGGCGACAAAGACCTGCGCTGCTGCACATAGGTTTCAGTATGATTATCTGAATGATGACATTACTGACGAGGGAGACATTGATTACAACATCACTAAGAAACTGCCGAAAGAATTAATTGAGGCTATTACCTCGAAACAGAAAATTCTTGTTCTCATCAACCCGCCCTATGCTGAAGGGATGGGGGCAGGGTCTGGTGTGGCAGATACGCGTGTGCGCTCAAAAATAGGGGTAGAGGGCTATGCCAAACGCGAGCTTTTTGCACAATTTCTCACGCGCATTACTTTAGAAATGCCCAATGCCGTAATCGCCATGTTTAGTAAAATGAAATATATCAGCGCACCAAATTTCGAGGGGTTTCGGACACAATGGCATCCCAAATTCAAGGGCGGCTTCGTGGTTCATAGCAAAGCGTTTGATGGACTGAAGGGTAATTTTCCCATTGGATTTTTAATCTGGGACACGGCAGCAAAAGCGGCAAAAAATAATAAAATAGGCGAAATAACTGTTGAGGTCTTAGATAAGCAGGCCAACCCTATCGGGGCGAAAACCTTCTATCCTTGCCAAAAGAATAGGTTATTAAACAGTTGGATTATCCGCCCAAAACCCAACAATATTACGGCATTGCCCCTAAGCAACGCCCTGACTCCGACAACCAGAACCAAAGACCTCAGGGGCACAAGATGGGCTAACGGAGCAATCGGTGGTATGATTTGCAACGGCTCTGATCTGCAACATGCTAGTTCAACAACTATATTTTCATCCAGTTACAATAGTGCCGGTGGTTTCTTGATCACCAAAGATAATCTTTCCAAGGCCGCTATAGTCTTTACCGCACGGCGTATCATC
>JAHDDM010000064.1 GCA_020629355.1 Rhodospirillaceae bacterium | reverse complement strand
GGGGCATCGGAAACTATAACATCACCGTTCTCTATCGCAAACGGTGTACTGAGCAGGTCTTCACAGAGGTAGTATTTTGCCTGATAGAACTCGCAGCCCAGCGTAATTTCTGGCGTGGCTGCAATCATATGCGCGCCAGCTGCATGACCCAGACCAGATTCAAACATGTCACCGCCATAGGCCAATAGCCCAGCATGATGTGCGATGCGTGCCGTAGTTTGGGCGCGTGTTAAGCCGCCAGCCTTCATAATTTTGATGGAAACCCCGTCACAGATATTTTCGGCAATGGCAGGGAGCATGTCTTCTGGCCCGAAAATGCTTTCGTCTGCAAGTAACGGACAGGGACAAAGAGTGCGCAATTTTGCCATCATACGGGTTTGGTTGGCTGCAACGGGTTGCTCGATAAAGTCTGGAGCGAAATCGGCGATGGATTGGACACAGTATTCGGCTTCTTCGAGGGTAAGTCCCTGATTATAATCGACTCTGAGGCGCATGTTGGGGTAATTCTTACGGATATAGTGTAGCCGCATGACATCAAAATCATGGCCTTTGAAACCTGTCTTGAGCTTGATGATATTCACACCATCATCAGACAGCCGTTCCAGCAAGGCCTGATCGGCAGCAAAGTCTGGATTGGCGATGGAGCAGGACAAAGGAATGCGCGGTTGGATATTACCGCCCAATAAAGCGGCTACCGACAGGCCACTTGCGTGACCCGCAAGGTCTAACAGTGCGCTTTCCAAAGCAGCTTTGGCCTCGCTACAGTGCGCGACAGCTTTCTGTGCCTGTTGCAGGATTTTGCCACGCGCCGCAATGGGCTGTCCCAGCACCAGAGGCCGAATATAGCGGTTTAAGGCGGCAAAGCTCGCCTCAGCAGAGCCGGTGAAGACCGACCAGCAGGCGGCCTCGCCAAAGCCTGTTGCACCGCATTCGCTGGTGAGCTTGAGAATAACCAAGTCCACGTTTGTTTCTACCGAACCGATGCCGTGGTCACGACGGCTCTGTACTGGAAGCTGGATATGCCAGACTGTATAGCCGATAATTTTTGCTGATTCGCTCACTTATCCCATCCAGCGCCGTACCGGAGCATCGGCTTCTTCAAGCGGTTGACAGACAATATCCACCAGAGATGGTGTCGTGCAGGCAAGGGCTGCTTTCAGGGCGGGTTCAAGCTGCTCTGGTTCGGTGACGCGCCAGCTTGCAATGTCCATTGCGCGGGCTATTTCGGCGTGATTGTTGCCAGAGAAATCAACATTATAATAGCGTGATTCGGTATCGGCCTTTTGGCTGGCCTTGATCCAGCCAAAGCTGGCGTTCGAGATGACGATATAGGTAATTGGCGCATTATGGCGGCGGATGGTTTCAAGTTCGCCGCAGGTGAAGCCGAATGAGCCGTCGCCCATGACACCGACAATTTTGCTGTTGGGTCTGCCACACCATGCCCCAAAAGCCGCAGAGAGCGCATAGCCCAGCGCACCATGAGCGCGATTGGTGATAAAATATCTTCCAGCTTGTGGCAAGTTCAGATAGGCCGCGAGATATGGGCAGCCTGTACCAGGGTCAGAGACCACCGTTGCCCCCTTGGGCAGCAGACGATTTAATGTATCGATAATCTGCTCAGGTTTAATCGGGCTATTCTGGTTTTTTGCCTGTGCGGCAAAACGGGCAAATTTCGCGCCCTTGGCTTGGGCTACGGTCTGGCTGCCGTTAAAGGTTTTTGTGGGTTCGGTCTCTAACAGGGTATTCCATTGTGCCAAAGCCAGTCGCAAATCGCCAACGATACCGACTTCGGTGGGATAATTTGCGCCGATAACCATGGGGTCACTGTCGAAATGGATAATTCGCGTACCGGGTTTTGGTGCTTCCCAGCGTGCGGTGGTTGTTGAACCTGCACGAATCCCCATAAAAATCACCAGATCAGCAGCACACATCACTTGCCAGGTTTCCTCTGTGCCGCCGTTAGAGCCGACAACGCCCAGACAGTGCGAATTGGTATCAGCCAGCGCGCCCTTGCCAGAAATAGAGGTGGCAACGGGAATGTCCAGCTTTTCAGCTAATGTGGCCAGTTCGGACATGGCATCCGCGATAATCACGCCACCGCCGCAAACAATCAGAGGCTTCTCTGCCTTTTGCAGGGCATCGTGTGCCAGCCGTATGGCTTCTGGTGCAGGGGCAACGGGATAGGCAGGGAAAGATTCCAGTGTCTTATCTGCCCAGATTTCTTCGAGCTCTACGGCGTCATACTGAATATCATAAGGCAGCCCCAGATGCGCCGTGCCAGCACGGCCTGTGGTCATGGCACGAAAGGCCTGTCGTACCATACGCGGGATATGACTGGCGCGTATAATGACGGTGTTCCACTTTGTGACGGGACGCATCAGGGCAGCCTGATCCACCTCTGTTAAAGGATATTTGCCGTAGGAGGCCACGGATATATCACTGGTAATGGCTAAAACGGGATAGCTGCTTTCGGAGGCTTCGATCAAACCTGGTAGGATATATGTCGCGCCACCACCAGAAGGACCTTCGCAAACCCCAACCTTGCCAGTGACGCGGGCATAGGCATCTGCCATATAGGCAGCCGAACGTTCATCCCGCACAAGAATATGCTGAATCGAGTGATCAAGACGATACAAGGCATCATAGAAGGGCAGGGTAGTATCCCCGCACAGGCCAAAGATATGACGCACCCCGTGCGCTTCCAGAATACGCACCAGAGATTCCGCTCCGTTCAGGTGATTGGTGTTCATAGTTTGGTTGCCTTTTTTCTGTAACTTCTGCATACATAAAACAGAATTAACCCTGTCGAGAAGATAAGTCCATGAGTTTTGATACCCAAACAGGTGGTCATGCCGTCTATGGCGCGGCGGTGGGCATATTGATGCTTGAGGCGCAATTCCCGCGTATTGTCGGCGATATGGGCAATGCCATGACCTGGCCGTTTCCCGTGCATTACAAAGTCGTTCAAGGTGCAACACCCGATATTGTCGTGCGTCAAGACCCAAGAGTACTTTTGCCTAATTTTCTTGCAGCCGCGCAAGAGCTGGTCTTGATGGGGGTTTCTGGCATCACAACAAATTGCGGTTTTCTGGCTGTGTTGCAGCAGGACTTTCAGGCGGCATTGGATATTCCCGTGGCGGCCTCGTCTCTGATGCAGGTGTCCATGGTACAGAAGCTATTGCCAGCAGGCAAGCGGGTAGGGATCATCACCATCAATGCGCAGACTTTAAGCCCTCAGCATCTTCAGGCTGCTGGTGCAGCATTGGATACTCCGATCATGGGGACAGACCCAGAGGGTGAATTTAGCCGCAAGATATTGAATAATAATCTTCAGATGGATTTTGCGAAGGCGCGCCTTGAGCTTCTGGCGACAGCGCAAGCCATGACGGCAACCTATCCTGAGGTTGGCGCGATAGTGTTGGAATGCACCAATATGATGCCCTATGCCGCCGAGATGCAGCAGGTAAGCGGTCTGCCCATTTTCGGTATGGACAGTTTTGTGCGCTGGTTTCATTCTGGCCTTATGCCGCCGCGTTATCCATGACGGTCTTGTTGAATATCGTTCTACCCTTTTTTGCGATTATGGGCATTGGGTATCTGTGCCGTTCAAAAGGATTGTTCAACGAGGCCGCGATAGGTGGCCTGAATAGTTTTGTCTACTGGATAGCCATGCCAGCGATGCTGTTTCGGGCAATGACGACTATTGATCCAGTGACCTTGCTGAATATCGATTTCGTGTTCGCCTATGGCTTTGCTACTGCTCTGGTGATGCTTTTGGGCTGGTTGAGCTGCATTTTTCTGTTCAAAACCCGCCGTGATGAAGCCGCCATGAACGGCATGAATGTCGCCTATGGCAATGCGGGTTTTTTGGGGATACCTCTGGCCTTTACCGCTTTTGGTAGCGCCGCCGCCGCACCGATTGTCTTAACCGTGATCACTTCAGCACTGGTGGCAGGAATATCGGTGACGCTGATCGAATTATTGCGCAACAAGGATGCGCAGCTAGGCAAGCTTATCCAACAGAGTTTATGGGTTGTTGCGAAGAACCCGTTAATCTTTGCGCCCGTATTGGGGGTTGCCTTTGCGGCAACTGATGCTGATATGCCAGTGTCTGTTGCGCGTCTAATCGGGATGTTAGGTGATGCAGCGAGTCCTTGCGCATTATTTGCCTTGGGAATGTTTCTGGTGGGCAAGCCGATTACGGATGCTCTCGTTGAGGTCTCTGTGGCCTGTGTCTTAAAATTGCTGTTGTTGCCTTTGCTGTGCTGGCTGGTAATCGTAAGCGTCACGGATATGCCACCATTATGGCAAGGCGTGGCGATGGTTATGGCAGCAACCCCAACAGGGGTCGGCAGTTTTGTGGTGGCAAAGCAATATAGCCTGTACGAGAAACGCACATCATCAACGATTTTACTTTCGACGGTAGCCTCGATTCCTGTACTGTTTTTACTGTTGCACTACTATTTACCATACAGTGGGGTATAATGACTCAAAAACCCAATATCCTGATTTTTATGGTGGATCAGCTGAATGGAACGCTGTTTCCTGATGGCCCTGCATCATTCCTGCATACGCCGAATTTACGAAAACTCGCCGCGCGTTCGGTACGTTTTCAAAAGACGTATACTGCCTCGCCTTTGTGCGCACCAGGACGAGCAGCCTTTATGTCTGGTCTGTTGCCGAGTCGCAATCGCGTCTATGACAATGCGGCGGAATTTGCCAGTGATATTCCGACCTATGCCCACCATTTGCGCCGTGCTGGCTATCAGACCTGCCTGTCTGGAAAAATGCACTTTGTCGGCCCTGATCAACTGCATGGCTTCGAGGAACGCTTGACCACAGATATTTATCCTGCCGATTTTGGCTGGACACCAGACTATACCAAGCCCAGCGAGCGGATTGACTGGTGGTATCACAATATGGCCTCTGTCACAGGAGCAGGGGTGGCAGAGATTACCAACCAGCTGGAATATGATGACGAGGTTGCCTACCACGCCCAACGTAAAATCTATGACTTGGCGCGCAAGCAAGATACACGGCCTTGGTGCTTGACCGTAAGCTTCACCCATCCGCATGACCCGTATGTTGCGCGACAGAAATATTGGGATATGTACGCAGATTGCGTCCATCTACAGCCAGAGATTTCTGCACTGGACTATGCCGACCATGACCCGCATAGCCAGCGCATCTTTGATGCCAATGACTGGCGCAATTACACCATTACCCAAGACGATATAGCCCGTGCCAGACGCGCCTATTTTGCCAATATCAGCTATCTGGATGCTAAGATTGGCGCGGTAATGGCCACCCTTGAGGACACAAATCAAGAAGCCATTATTGTCTTTGTTTCTGATCACGGCGATATGTTGGGTGAACGCGGCCTATGGTTCAAGATGTCGTTCTTTGAGGGCTCAAGCCGTGTGCCGTTGATGATTGCCGCGCCGAATTTACCAGCAGGTCTTGTCACGGATGCCGTCTCAACCCTTGATGTTACGCCCACCCTGTGTGCACTTGCTGGCGTTCCCATGCAGGAAATTGCGCCGTGGGTTCAAGGTGAAAGTCTTATTCCTCTGGCACAGGGTACTGCAAGGAATGCACCCGTCAAGATGGAATATGCCGCCGAGGCCTCTTATGCGCCCTTGGTGGGACTGGTGCAGGACGGCTGGAAATACACCCGATGCGTACTTGATCCAGAACAGCTTTTTGATCTGGAAAAAGACCCGCACGAAGAGCATAATCTCGCGGCGTTACCGAAACATGCCGAAAAACTCCAGTATTTCCGCAACTTTGCGGACACGGAATGGGATTTAATGCGCTTTGATACTGAAGTCCGACAGTCTCAAGCGCGCCGCCATGCGGTGTATGCCGCCTTGCGCAATGGCAGCTATTATCCGTGGGATTACCAACCATTACAACAGGCCTCAGAGCGATATATGCGCAACCATAAAGACTTGAATATCTTGGAAAGCGCGCAACGGTATCCGCGTTAGTGTCCACAGAACCTAGCTAAATTCCTTGCCTTTAAGAAGATTTGCGGTATTCTCTTTTGAAAGGAATTTAATACTCTTGATGTCAAGAATAACATTGTAAGAGATAAACGAGGTGCAAAAAGATGACGGATTTTAAAAAGTTGTGTGATCTGGTAGAATTGGCTGATCTAATTTATATTGTACAATATGAATGTCAATGATGAGTTCTCCTAAACGGCGCAGTAAAGTACTCCGTAGTATCCTTATTTTGGCATGTGTCTTCATCATTATAGACACAATCCCGCTTTTTGTTGATGTCGAACCCTCAAAGAGCGATTGCCAGACCAATGACTATTCTCTGTTGCAGGCACGACCTCCGTTCATCGTTTGGGGGATGTCCTTTAACTTTGAAACGCGCTTCTTAAAAGCGTTTCCCGTTGGATCCTGTGAAAAACCATTGATCGAATGGATGGACAGCATGGGTTTTGGTCAGGAATTCCGCAGTGCCATGGAAGGTTGTTCTGCGAGTGCAAAAGAAGAACTTGCCCGAAATGCGCATAGAAGAGAGACCAGCAATTACCTAAGGGCGCGTAGCTTGTCTGTTCCTGCTCCGATTGCGAAATCAAATTTCTGTATGTCGTGGCAGTCCAGTGATAATGGTCGTATAGAAGAAATTTATGTGGAAGCGGAACATTTTCATTTCTTCTTACCATAGTTTAGGAGAGAGATGGGTGAGGTTATTCTTTCTGTCAATACTTTGTGTAAGCAGGAATCCATCTTTCGCTAAGCAAAAGTTTTGCGTTTCAAATGGGTTCTCTGATCAAGTCACCCCTGCTTTTGCAGGGGCAGGATTAAGAGCATCTTGTTTTCTGTTGCAATAGGCCGTATGTAGCCTGCTCAGGTACAGTAAGCAGAAACTTCGAGGAATATTCATGCAACAGAGGCTCTTCAGTGGGTTGGCTAAGCTTATTGGTGTCGATCCCGATGGTGAAAATGAGCCTAAAGGCATTTCGGTGGGGTTTCTCAAGACAGAATTTCTTTCTGGCTTAACGGTTTCGCTGGCTCTTGTGCCAGAGGCGGTGGCCTTTGCGTTTGTTGCGGGTGTTGCCCCGATGGTGGGGTTACATGCGGCTTTTATTGTTGGGCTAATCA
>JAHDDM010000063.1 GCA_020629355.1 Rhodospirillaceae bacterium | reverse complement strand
CATCATATTCTCTCTGATAGAATTTCACCATAAAACTCTGCCTCTAGCTGTAAGGCGCGAAGCAAATTATCGGGATTGCTGAAGCCATGGCCTTCATCATCAAAATACAGAGCGGTCACTTCTGGCGCATCTGGCTGGTCTAGGATTGCCCTAATCATGGTTTGGGTTTGCTCTGGTGGAACAACACAGTCCTCTTTACCTTGCAAGAATAGCATTGGCGCACGGATTTTTCCAGCCTTGTATAAAGGCGAACGCGCTTGATACACTGCTTTAGCCTCTGGCAGTGTCCCCACCAGCCCATCAAGGTATCTGGCCTCGAACTTGTGGGTAATTGCCACCAGACTCTCGAGGTCTGCGACACCGTACGCACAGACCCCGCCCGCAAACAGATCAGAATGACACAGGCAATTCAGAACCGTTAGACCACCAGCACTGCTGCCACTGATAAAGGCTTTGCGTGGATCAACCCGCTTTGTCTTGATTAGAAATTCCAGACCAGCAATACAATCGGCACTGTCCAATGCGCCCCACTGGCCCTCAAGGCGCGACAGATATTCGCGACCAAAGCCTGTACTGCCGCTATAGTTAATATCAAAAATCGCCAAGCCACGCGAAAGCCAGAATTGGTGTTTCAGATTCAACGCGGGATCAGTTTGTCCGCTAGGGCCGCCGTGGCATTTGATAATCACAGGCGGTAATGTATCACGGGCTTTTGGGCAGTAAAAATAGCCCTGTACTGTGCCGCTTGCGCCTTGAAACCAGAGTGATTCTGGCGTGACAGCCCACGGTGCTTCATGGCAATCTGCTGCTTTATGCAGGACTATCGTATGTTCACTATTGGCATCAGGCCAATAGCCTATCTGTTGCGCACCGTCTTGGGGGGCAACTAAGGCCGCGAAACCTTTGCCCACGGCGACAGGATCAGAAACATGAGCATCATCAAGGCAGAAGATAAGCTCTTGATTCGGGTCTTGTCGCACCAGTTCCCATACGCCGTTTTTTGCGCGTGCAGCAATGAATTGTTGTTGTTTCCCTGTCGCGGTATAGGTGCGCATCCCCAACTGCCATAACGGCAGGCCGTATTCGCAATTTTCTTGGGTGATTGTTTTTTGTTTCCCTGTCGCGGTAGAACCGCTCCTCGCCTCTTGTTCTTGTTCTGGCAAGGTAATACAGCCAAAGCCAGAACTGTCCTGTACGAAAGTAATTTCGCCCTCTGGTGTGAAATCTGGCTGAAAGACCGCCACATTCGGTTGATCAAACAATCGTTGTGCATTCTGTATCGTACCGTCTGCTTGGAAGTCTGCACCCCATAGGCAGCTCTGTTGCCATGGCATGGCAGGCATATCCCAGGTCATCCACAACAGTTGGGTTTTATCTGGCGATAGGGCAGGGGCAGCATAAAAGTCTGCACCTGAATGCAGTATCTTTACCTCGCTGTTCCAGTTGATGAAGACCAACATGTTTTTTGGAAAACCCACAGAACTTTTTTTCTCTGCAATCAAAATCACGCCTTGTTTGCAGACCAGTGGTTCACCGAATCGCCAGTCTGGATGTTGATAGAGTTTTTGGTGTGTATTCTCAAAGCTATGATACACGGCCTGATCAGATTTATTGATCCAGACTAAGCCCTCGTCTCCGACTCCGTAGGCAATGCCGCCATATTCGTGGACTTTTGATGCCAGTGTAAAGCCAGCAGGGGTGAGGGTCTCATAGTCGTCTTGTGTATTGATATTGCGGCGGCGGACAACCCAGCGATTTTCCTCGTCGGCAAGGCGTTCCATCCAGTACAGAAAATCACCATGACCGCGTGGAAAGGCCAATCTGTTCTGTCCTGAAATAACCTGTTCGGCGCTTAATATTGTATCCATGATATTCCTAGCGTGATGACGACGACGGTGACTATGGCCCAACGATACAGAGCCATACAGAAGGCGAGATCATCAGGCTGCCAATCCTCGCGGCCTTCACCAAGCCATGTTGTTTCGCATACCCCGCCAGCATACTCTCTTGGGCCGCCAAAACGCAAGCCAGCAAGTCCTGCCATGACGGATTCAGGATAACCCGCATTAGGCGAGGGATGTTTGCGAGCATCTTGCCAGAGAATCCGTAGCGCCGAAAGGTATGATGCGCGTCTTTTGCCCAGACCGGCCAACAGCAGAATGAGGGCACTTAATCGGGCAGGAAGATAGTTTGCTATATCATCAAGTCTTGCGGCACAGCGGCCGAAATACAGAAAGCGCGGGTTGCGATAGCCCCACATCGAATCCAGCGTATTGATACATTTATACGCGACAATGCCAGGTAAGCCGAAAAGAGCGTAAAACAGAAGCGGCGCAATAACAGCATCGGAGAAATTTTCCGCCAGTGATTCGCCTGCTGTGCGTAAGACGGCTGCCGAAGACAGGTTCTCAGCATTGCGGCCTGCTAGACTATGCAGATTTTTTCGTGCGGCATCCAAATCACCGCCCGCAATATCGTTCTGCACAGCTGCAACATGATCAAACAGACCGCGTGCTGCAATTAACCAGGCCGCGATGATGATTCCGACAAAGTTGAAACCAAAATAGTAGGTTATGGCTGTGTCTAATGCCCAAACAGGCATGACCACAAGAGCCAGTACGCACAATACGGCCAACAGGCCAGAAAGAAATTGTGTTTTGGGTTGCGGGTTTTCGGGATAGAAGAGTTTTTCTATTCCGCTAATGCAGCGCCCGATCAGAATCACTGGATGCGGCATGCCTAAAATGCGCACGGGATCACGGAAAAGATGATCCAACAGCAATATTACAGGTATTGCTATCCAAAGCATTAGCGACTGCGTTGCTGCATACTGTCCCCAAGGGTTAAGCTCTGTGCGCCATTATCCTCGCGAAAGTCCTGACCCGCGCGGGAACGCATGAATTGTCCGCGTATCAATTCACCGCAAGCCAATTTTATACCATTATCACGCGCAAAGCTGATGGTGCGTTCCTGAACACAATTCGTTAAGACTATGCGTTTTGCGCCAATTTCAGCAATATCTTGCAACATGGCAGCCTGTTTCTGTGGATCCAGGAACGCCCAATCCGAATCGGCTCTTAAGAACAGATAATCCATGTCCAAGGCTTCGAGGTCAAGGGTCTCCAGAACCTCATAGGTAATCTCGGCAATCGCCAGACGGAAATTCAGCTTGCGCAAATGCTGTCTGGCGAAATGAAACAGGCGGTAATCACTGTACAGGTCACTCAGGCTGAACTGTAGGATAATTCGGTTGTATTCGCCTTTGCTGAAGGTTTCGACAAAACGTGTAAAGCGGCGACTCAACACCAGCTCAGGGTGAACGGGAAAGGCAATGTTACGGCGCAATTTACGGTCACTCGTTTTGGTTAAGAAGTCCAACAGTCGATACTGCAAGACATGACCCAAGTAACGATTCAACAAGGCATCATCAGCATCAAGACGCTGATCACGGTGGGTCATCAATTTGCGTTGCGAAGGGTCAAGCAGGCTAAAGGCAAAAACATAAGGCTGCTCTGATTCGGGATCATGGCGAATCACCAATTCGCGGCGCAGTATCGTGGTAATATCCAGCCCGTGGTATTTTCCAGCCAGAGCCGCAACCCGCTCAATTTCGGCTTTCGGATCTGTCACCGTCGAGCTGGCCATACGACCATCAGAGGGATTCAGGAAGTTCTCGATATTATCGTGATCAATGCTTGAGTTCTGTGCAGGCTTTTTTGCTGCCGTGTTGGCTTCAAAGGCGAGCACTGTTTGACCGAGCTTGTCTAGCTCTGCAATGGCTTCATCCAGTTGATTGTGCAAATCAAATATCTGCATGAACAGCCCATCAACCTTGCCAAAGGTTTGCATTCCCATCAAAGGGTCATGGGCAAACAGTTCGCGAAGGTGGAAGAAAACCTGCTCGCGCGCCTCATCTTCAGGCGTTTCGTACAGCATCACCACATCAAGGGTGGGCAGGCTGAACGTCGCTTTACCCTGAACGGCGTAGTGGTCCTCGATGTGATTGCGTGCGGCGGTGATGAATTTGCCTTGACGGTAATAGGGAATCAGGCGCGAAAAGTTCAGAATCATCAATTCAAACGGACGCTCAAGAACAGTGATACGCCGCAAATGGTCGCGAATTTCTTGTAAGATAGAGGAACTGTTCGGCATGAGGTTAGGTTTTGTTGAGATTTCTTTTAGCGAAATTACTCCTGACCTCACCGAAAAGCGACAAAAAAATCTAGTGCGTATTCTCACGCACTAGATTTTTCCAAATAAACAGTTGCGGGCTTTATACTGAAGCCGTGAGCGAACTGGTGTCCTGATTTTGTGAACCAGAGAGTTCTTCGAATCGTTGCCGTAGAAACTGGACAAATTCCTTAGAAGGAATTTCAGCAATTTCCTGTCCAGTATTGCTGTCTTGAACGCGGATATAGATATGGTTTGCTTCGGAGACATCAAAGCCAACAACAGTCTTCACGCCGCTTTTGGCCATTTCATCAAGACGTGGAATGCCGTTATTATTACGGCGAATACCTGCGGCCTTGCTTGCCTGACGGCGATGAGCATCATCCTTGCCAACGTCGGTCTGATCGGGCTTTGCCGTCTGGGTGACTACGGTGTCTGGTGTTGCATTAACCGTTGCGGCTGAACCAACATTCGCCGAAGGTATGGAAGATGCGGGAGCGTTCTGTTGCTGAGGCTGAATTGCCCCGGTGAGTTCTGTTGCCATGATAGTTACCTCTTCTGTATTCTACATTTGAGTCGTTTTGTATCGATGCATTCTGCTACCGATTAGGTTACTCTACCATAATTTTTCCTGTTATGCTACCCCCTATGGCAGATATCCATTTATCCTTCAGGGAGATCGCAATGCCAGAACCTCGAAAACGCCGTGCGCATAATGAAATACGCCCTGTGCGTTTTAGCTTTGAGCTCGGCAAACACGCTGATGGTGCTTGTGTTGCGCGCTTTGGCGAGACCACTGTGCTGTGTACCGCACGAATCGAGAAGCGCGTGCCTAGGCATATCCGTGGCACAGGATCAGGCTGGCTTACTGCTGAGTATGCCATGCTGCCGAATGCCACCAACAGCCGAATCGGGCGGATGAAGTCCATCGATGGCGGGCGTTCCAAGGAAATATCGCGCCTCATTGGACGCGCATTAAGGGCTATTTGTTCGTTGGGGGCTTTGGGCGAGCGGCAGGTGCTGATTGATTGTGATGTCCTGCATGCGGATGGTGGCACACGCACCACGGCGATTAACGGTAGCTTTATTGCCCTTTATCGTGCTTTGCAAACCATTGATCGTGCCGAGGCTGCTCTGCCTGATAGTGTTGCGGCGATTTCTTGTGCTTTATTGGGCAAGCAATTCCGCCTTGATCCTGATTATAGTGAAGATTCTACTGCTGATGCGGACACGAATTTTGTTTTCAGTGGCAGGGGTGGTCTCATTGAGGCGCAGGCCACGGCAGAAAGCCATCCGATTGCGCCTGATTGTTTGACTGATATGATGCATCTTGCTGGCAACGCTTGCGCAGAAATTACCAAACAACAGGCTTTGGTGTTAGGTTTCGATGCCGAGCATTTTATGGATTGAAGTTAGGAACATACGATTATGGTATTGATGAATGCATCTGGTTTGCCGATTCCGCCGCAACCGACCAAGAGTAATACGCCGCCGCCTTCTGCCGAGTATATTCTGGACATAACCGAGCAGGATTTTATGGCTGAAGTCGTTGAGTTCAGCATGAACACGCCTGTTCTGGTAGATTTTTGGGCAGACTGGTGCGAGCCATGCAAGCAATATGCGCCTGTTCTGGAAAAGGCGGTCCATGCTGAAAAAGGCCGCGTGCGCTTGGCTAAGGTCAATATCGAGGAAAATCAGGCCATAGCGGCGCAATTACAGATTCGCTCTCTGCCTACAGTAATGATTTTTCTGCAAGGCCGACCAGTAGAATCCATTCCAGGTGTTTTGCCCGCAGATACCTTGAAGAAGCTTTTATCTGATCTGTTGAAAATGGCGGGTTTAGGCTCTTCTGCCGAGGAATTTCAGGCCGCTATGGAACAGGCAGAGACTGCCTTAGCGGCTAAAGACTATGCAGAAGCTGTACAAAGTTTTGAGGCTGCAATGGCGATTGATCCTGAAAGTTCGGTTGCGGCGGCAGGGATTATTCGGGCTTTGATTGGTTTGGGTGATGAGGCGGGGGTGCGCGATTTTTACGATTCTCTTGCGGAAGGTGTACAAAACAGCGCGGAAATTACCGAGGCAATGCAAGGCTTGAAGTTACTTGGTAGCGGAGATGATCAGGCTGTGCAGCAGGCATTGGCCTTATCTGAGAAAAACCCAGACGATGTATCCGCGCTCTTTGCTTTGGCGGAAGCGTACCTTGAGGCGAATCGCAAGGATGCCGCCGTCGAGACTCTATTGTCCATTGTTGCACGAGACCGCGCGTGGCGGGATGCGGCAGCGCAGCAGAAATTACTCGAAATTTTTGCAGCTCTTGGCTTTCAAGACCCTCTGGCAAAGTCTGGACGGCAACGTTTATCGGCTTTACTGTTTGCTTAGGAATATTTCATGTCGATACTCCCTCTTTTTCCACTGAATAATATCCTGCTTCCTGGTAGTCTGTTGCCTTTGCAAGTCTTCGAGGAACGCTATGTCCATCTGATTCAGGACACTATCGGGCGTACAGCACTTGGCCTGATCCAGCCCTTAACCGAAGCAGCGGAAACCAATCCGCCCCTCAGTCCCATGGGCTGTAGTGCGCGAATCATCCGCTTCGAGGAGATGGAAAGCGGACGATTTTTCATCATTTTACGCGGCGAGCGCCGATTTCATTACATCGATGATACGCTGAGTCCTCGTGGTTATCGCGAGGCAGAGATTCGTTGGGTGATCGAGCCTTCAGCACCCGATGATCAGGAAAAAATCATCACGGATCGCATGATGTTTTTGGAAAGCCTTGCGGAATATCTCGACAGGATGGGGGTTAAGGCCGATTTGTCCGAAATAGAAGATGCGCCAGATGGGCAGCTTATCGATACTCTGGCGATGCTGTTGCCGTCTCAAAATACCGAACGGCAGGCTTTGCTTGAGGCCCATACCCTAACCGAGCGATTGCAGGTGCTTGAGCGTATAATGAATAT
>JAHDDM010000062.1 GCA_020629355.1 Rhodospirillaceae bacterium | reverse complement strand
GCTTTTCGGTAAGGTTAATGGCTTTGGGCATAGGTAGTCTCTTTGTTGATCTTAACCATCCAGGAAGTTTTTCAATTTCTTCGAACGTGCAGGATGTTTCAGCTTGCGTAGGGCTTTTGCCTCGATTTGCCGAATACGTTCCCGTGTTACCTTGAACTGTTTGCCTACCTCTTCCAAGGTATGATCAGAATTCATTCCAATACCGAAACGCAAGCGTAAGACTCTTTCTTCTCGTGGTGTGAGTGAGGACAGAACCCGCGTCATGCTTTCGCGAAGGCTGGCTTGAATCGCCACCTCGGCAGGAGACAGAGTATTTTTATCTTCGATAAAATCGCCTAATTGGCTGTCTTCCTCGTCACCCACTGGTGCTTCGAGACTCACAGGTTCGCGTGAGATTTTCAAGACCTTGCGCACCTTATCCACGGGCATATGCAGCTTTTGCGCCAGTTCCTCTGGTGTCGGTTCTGAGCCACGGATATGCAGGATTTGCCGCGAGATTCTGTTGAGTTTATTGATGGTTTCAATCATATGCACTGGAATACGAATCGTGCGCGCCTGATCGGCAATCGCACGTGTTGTCGCCTGTCTGATCCACCAGGTTGCATAGGTTGAGAATTTATAGCCACGGCGATATTCAAACTTATCCACCGCCTTCATCAGACCAATGTTGCCTTCTTGCACCAGATCCAAAAGCTGCATTCCGCGATTGACATATTTTTTGGCGATTGAGATAACCAGCCGCAAATTCGCCCGTACCATTTCACGCTTAGCGGCTTCAGCGCTACGTTCACCAGTTTTGACCGCGTTGGTAATCCGGCGAAAATCCGCAATAGTGACACCAAAACTGTGGGCTAATTCCTTAATAAGTTGCTGTTGGCGTTCAATCTCGGGGCCTTTCTTTTCGAGGAATTTATTCCAGGTTTTACTTTTACCTGGAATCAGCAGCTGCTCTGAGGTCTCGTTGCCTAAATACTGTTTGCGGAATTCCGTTTGCGAAACTCCATTGTCGCGCGCCAAACGCGCAAATTGCGACTCAAGCTGCAAGAGTTTCGCCTGCAAGGTTTCAAGCTCTTCCATCAGAGCGCGAATACGGTCTGGGTGCAGATGGACTTCGCGCATCGCCAGCTTCAAGTCGTTACGGTTACGCTGATAGGCGCGCTCGGTTGCACTGGAAACCGCGCTGCCCTCTGCCAATGCTGCTTGCCTTTTGCTTGAGGCAGCACGGAAATTCGTAAAGAGCTTGGAAATGTGATCAAATTTGGCGTGAATCTCTGGCATCAACGCCTGTTCCATGGCGGCGACAGACATGGTTTGTGATTTCAATTCATCATCATCCTCGGAGTTCGCGTCATCCTTGTCGCTATCGTCACCATGATCCTTACCTTCACCATCCAAGTCCAGCGTTTGGCTGTCCATTTCATTCATCGAGGCATCAATATCAATAATATCCCGAAGCTGCATGGTATCGTGCAGAAGCTGATCCTGCCAATTCGCAATGGCCTTCAAGGTCAAGGGGCTTTCGCATAAAGCGCCATACATACTGTTGCGGCCAAATTCGATCCGTTTGGAAATGGCTATTTCGCCAGCCCGCGATAATAGTGCCACAGAACCCATCTCGCGCAAGTAAATCTGCACCGGATCATCAGAGAAATTCGACTTGCTGGAGATATTACTGGTCTTGTCCGGATCTTCCACCTCTTTCAGAGCCTCACCACTTGCGGTGGTATCAAGGTCTTCGTCCACCACCTTAATGTGCATATCTTTCAGCTGCTGTAAAATCAGCTCGTACTTTTCAATATCGTCTGCACCACCTGGCAGATAGGCCTGAAGTTCCTTCTGCGAGACCTTGCCGCGTTTGCGCGCGGTATCCAAAAGCTTTTGAAACTGCTGAGCCGCCTCTTGCGCTTTCTTTTTCTCCGCTGCTTTTGTCTCTGCCTTAGCCGTTTTGTTCGGTGCGGCTTTCTTTACCGTGGTTTTTTTGGCCTCTGCCATGCGCGTATTCCTTTGCCGAAGTTTAACCTGACGATTCGCTTATATAGCCTATTGTTTGCACGAAGGTTACTACCCCAAAAATGTCACCATTTTATCGGGATTGAGCTATAAAAGTTCTTCGTCAGAGCGACGTAATTCCTGAATTTCCTGTTGTAAAAGGCGTAATCGCTGCCATGCTGCCGGATCCGATGCCGCCTGTTGATATAAACGTTGACCATCTGCTATCAAACGCTGTTCGTAAAAAAGTTTGCTCAGACGCTCAAGGAGCGCGCGAGCTGCCTCGACAGTGCCCGATGGGCCAACTTCTGGCGCGACGATAAAGACCTCTCGGTTTAAGACCTGCTTTTGGACTGCATCAAAGTGCTGCTCGGTGAGCCAGCTTGCCAGCCGTTGCATTGCGTCTTCTGTGGGGTGCGCACCATCAGATGAGTATAAGTGGAGTTTCTGATACAATTTGTCAAGATGTTCTGGAAAAACAATATCCCGAAAATGCTCAGCAAATTCCTCGATCAGTTCAGGGTAGCGTAACATGGCCGCTAGAATAATCCGCACCCGCATCTGTCCGCCTTCGGAACGCGGTGCAGTGGTCTTGGCCAGACTTTTGCTGTATTGAGGTTTACCAAAACCGCGTTTGCTTTGTGTTGCGGCTCGTTGCGCCTGCCAGATTTGGTCGCGCCAGAACTGCCGATAGCTTGAGCGCAAATACGGATCAGTGCATCGTCCCGCCAATTCATCGCATTGTTGTTTCAGGCCAGAGACCGCCTCAGGCTGTTGAAAGTCTATTGCGCCAGACAATCCTTGCCACAGAAATTCACCAAGATTTGCAGCACTGGCAATACATTCGCCCATTGCTGCCCGCCCGCGTGTCTTGATCAGCGAATCGGGGTCTTGTCCCGCAGGCAAAACCGCAAAACGCAAGCCTTTATCGGCGGTCATCACCTGTATTGCCTCGTGCGCAACACGCAAGGCGGCCTTTTGACCTGCCCTATCGCCATCAAGACATAAAACAGGACTATCGTGATACTGCCATAGCCTCTGAAGTTGCTCAGAGGTCAAGGCCGTGCCAAGTGGCGCTATCGCGGCAGGAAAATCCGCCTGCACCAAGGCAATCACGTCCATATAACCTTCTGCCACCAGCAAGTCCTTGCCTTGCCTTGCGGCGGTCTTGGCCTGATCAAGATTATAGAGCTGCTGGCGTTTTGTGAACAAGGGCGTATCGGGCGAATTCATGTATTTTGCGGGCTGGTCTTCGCGCATTCGACGGCCACCGAAAGCAATGGTATTACCCCGAACATCACGAATAGGAAACATCAAGCGTCCGCGAAAAAAACCATAGTCGCCACGGTCTCCAGTCTTGATCAAGCCTAATTTCCGCGCTTCCACCACGGGTAAATTCAATGCCCGCATCAATGCCCCCGCATCATCGGGCGCATAACCAATCTGAAATTGCGCAATCATGGCCGCGTCCATACCGCGCTGCTCAAGCATTCTACGAGCCTCTGCACCCGCTGCACCAAAAAGCTGTTGATGAAACCACGCTGCTGCTTTATCCATCATGCCAATCATTTTGTCACGTTGATCTTCGTGCTTTTGACGCTCAGGATCACGGGCAGGCATATCGAGACCCGCCATTTCTGCCAGTTCCTTCACCGCCTCAAGGAACGGCAGATTATGATGCTCGCGCAAGAATTTCAGACCATCACCATGCGCACCGCAACCAAAACAGTGATAAAATTGCTTGTCGGGTACAACATGAAAAGACGGTGTTTTCTCTGGATGGAAGGGACAAAGACCAATCCATTCCGAACCGCGACGTTGCAAACGCACGGAACGACTGACCAAATCCACGATGTTGATTCGCTCGCGGAGCTGTTCCAAGAAATATAACGGAAATGCCATGATTGTCCTTGTCGCTCACGGCAACGATGCAAGCATCGTGCCTACGTGGGTGCACCACCTATCGGTGGTGGCGGGCGGTCGCCCTCCAGAGCCTGGGCCGTAAGGTCAGGCGGCGTGAGCGATAACAAGATTATAGCCTGTATCGTATAATCAAAACAATACAGGCTATACAATAAAGCTCTCTACAAACCAAGATAACCATGATAAGATTTTGTCCGTGAAATGCTTTACGCTCAGTAATAAAGGCTAACGAAAATGAACAAACAAAACGTGACGCTTATTGACCACCCGTTGATAAAACACAAACTGACTTTCATGCGTGATAAAGAGACACCTTCTGTGGTCTTCAGGCAGCTTCTGCGTGAGATTTCCACGCTCATGGCCTACGAAGTCTTACGAGACCTGCCCATCACGACCCGCACCATCGAGACCCCTTTGCAAACCATGAATGCGCCCGTACTGGATGGTAAAAAACTCGCCTTTATCTCGATTCTTCGTGCCGGCAATGGCCTGTTGGATGGGATGCTTGAGCTCGTGCCTTCAGCGCGTGTTGGACATGTGGGTCTCTATCGAGACCACGAAACCCTTGAGCCAGTGGAATATTATTTCAAAATCCCACAAAAAATTGACGAGCGGCTGGTTATCGCTGTTGACCCCATGCTGGCCACCGCAAATTCAGCCATAGCCGCGATTGCTCAACTTAAAAAAGCTGGTGCGCAAAATATACGCTTTGTCTGTTTGCTTGCAGCACCAGAAGGCATTGCCAATCTTGGTCATCATCACCCTGATATTCCGATCTATACCGCCGCAATAGACGAGTGCCTGAACGACAAAGGCTATATTTTGCCCGGTCTTGGTGACGCGGGCGACAGAATGTACGGTACGAAATAGTTTTTCATCGCTCGCGACAAGTAAAGCATCAGACGTAGCCATGCTTTACTTGTCACGAGCGATAAAGAACCTACCGTGAGCAATCACAAAACCATCTTCACTCGTCCAGAAGCCACACTCATATCAATACGGCCAGGGTACTCTGCTTTTAGGCGTTGCATAATCTGTCCCATTGCCGATTTTGGTAGCTCAGGAGTCTCAGCGCGCAATGCAGCAATAATCTCCGCAATCGCTGCATCCAGCTCTTCTTCGGTTAAGGCTTGCGGCATGAAACTTTGGATAATCGCTATCTCGGCCTCTTCCTTCGCCACAAGATCAGCACGATCCGCCGCCTGATAGGTACGCACGCTCTCGTTACGTTGCTTGATCATGCCCTGCAACAGCAATAAAATCTCAGAATCGCTAAGCTCTGCCTTGCCCCGCTCGACCGTCTGCACACGATCACTCTCCTTGAGCGCACTCACCACTAAACGCAAAGTCGCTGTTCGCAAACTATCACGCGCTTTTTGCGCCGCAATCAACGCTTGGCGTAATTCAATCCTTAACATCGGGGGGTAATTCCTTTATGAACGGGGTATCAGTAACTTCCAGGCTCTACACATATGACACAACACAATCTCGTGCAGCTTGACACAGCCTTGCTCAAGGAATTCTCTGAACAGGCCACCGCCGCTATTGTCCTTGCAGACGGGACAGTCTGGTGGGGACAAGGCATCGGTGCTGAAACATGGAACCTCGGCGAGATATGTTTTAACACCGCCATGACAGGCTATCAAGAAATTCTCACCGATCCGTCTTATGCAGGACAGATTCTCTGCTTCACCAGCGTGCATATCGGCAACGTTGGCACGAACCTTGAGGACTACGAATCACAAAGTCCGCATATTTTGGGCTGCATCCTGCGCAACCCCATCACAGAGCCTTCGAATTATCGCGCCCAGCAAGACCTTGATGGCTGGCTGAAAAAACACAATATCCCAGGCATTGTGGGCATTGATACCCGCGCCTTGACTCATCGTTTGCGCACAGAAGGGTCTTTGGATGCAATATTGGTCCATAACCGTAAGCAAGACTGGAATATTCCCGCACTCGTGGCAGAGGTTTCGACTTGGGAAGGGCTTGAAGGCAAAGACCTCGCGCTAAAAACCACCACGGATAAAGCGCATCAATGGGATATGGGTAATTGGCAAGCCGAAGGCGGCTATAATACACCCGAAGGCGGAAAACATCGCGTGACCGTGCTGGATTACGGTGTTAAGCACATGATTTTACGCCTGCTGGCTGAACGAGGCTGCACCGTCACCGTCTTGCCCGCCAGAGCCAGCTTTGCCGATATTCAAGCGACAAACCCTGATGGTGTGGTGCTCAGCAACGGCCCTGGCGACCCTGCTGCTACGGGTATCTATGCTGTTCCTGTAATCCAACAAATATTAGAAGCCAAAATCCCCACCTTTGGTATCTGTCTGGGACACCAGATGCTGGCACTGGCTTTAGGCGCAAAAACCCAAAAGATGACCACAGGACACCACGGCGCGAATCATCCCGTAAAGGATCATGCCACAGGCCGCGCGGAGATTACCAGCCAAAACCACGGCTTTGTTGTCGATGCGGAATCCTTGCCAGAGGAATACCAGACCCATACGTCTTTGTTTGATGGCACAGTCGCAGGGCTGGCGGATCCGAAGGGAAATTTCTTTTCTGTGCAGTATCACCCTGAAGCCTCGCCAGGCCCAATGGATAGCGGCTATCTGTTTGATCGTTTCATTGAGAAGCTCTGATCATGCTACCGAAACATCCCGCGAACCGCCTTGTGATCTGTATCGCCTTACTTATTGGCCTGATCGGCACAATTTCATGGTTGGTCAATCTGTTGAAGTAAGCCGTTATAGCCTACAGAAGACCCACTAGAAGTTCACCATGCGGCTGGTGGAAAGCTATAGCCTATGTCACTTACCATGGGTCAGTTTTAGTTTTTCTATAAATTTGAACTGTACCTCATGCTATTTCAGCAACATCCCACTCTGTCATCCCTGACTTGCCATTCATTCTTGGAATTCAAAATAGGTATTTTAGGCAAAATGGATTCCCGCCTTCGCGGGAATGACGAGGAGGAAAAGGGGAATGCCCCTGCTTCCGTAGGGGCAGGCTGAGGAGATGCGGGAATAATGCAATGCTTGAAAACTGACCCATGTTAAGGCCTATGTCATATATAGCCTATATAAAATGATCATATGACATAGGCTATAAGAACAATTTCGATATCCCTATTTCCCCTCGTATTGTTGTGCTATAGTAAGGCGTAAGAACTTTTATTGACACGAGATTTCAGACATGACTTCGCCTGATTTTACCCTGTACCAGCA
>JAHDDM010000061.1 GCA_020629355.1 Rhodospirillaceae bacterium | reverse complement strand
AGCGTGATCCCAACAACAAAGAAATTCTTTCTGATGGACGTGAAATTAAGGCTTGGTCACCTAGGGCTGTTTCAGGAAAAAAACTCTTTAATATCGAAACAATAAAACGCCGTTAATTTGGATATCTCTGTAATGCCACGCACATTCTCTCGTTTTGTTCTTCCGATAGTTTTTTCGGTTCTTGTTGGTGCATTTATTGGAGTAAGGCTGGCTGACCCTTATCCTGTGGCTTCGCTCAGGCTGGCGGTTTTTGATTATTATCAGAAGTTGATGCCGCGCACACCACAGCCTGCTTGGCAGGAAATGAGTCCAGTGATCATTGTTGATTTTGATGAAAAATCACTGGCAGAATATGGTCAATTTCCGTGGTCCAGACATTTGATGGCGAAGCTGGTGGATCGGCTGAACGATGTGGGAATCGGTGCGATTGGCTTTGATATTCTGTTTGCAGAGCCAGACCGCGCCTCGCCAAAATCCGTAATCGCGTCCTTGCAGGCAATGAACTATGCTCTCCCGCCGCAAGTCTCTGCTGGTTTGGCAGGGATTGATTTTGATCAAATTTTTGCGGAAAGTATTGCCAAAGCTCCTGTTGTCTTAGGGCAATTTGCCAGTCGTGAGGCCACAGTATTGACCGAAAAACGCGCCAACGAGACTTCGGTGAAGGCAATGTTGGGCGGGGATGCGACGCCGCTTCTGGTGCGTTTTGGCGGGGTTACGCATAATTTGCCGATATTCGAGCAATCCGCGAATTTTCGTGGTCTGTTATCGCTATCGGATGAAATAGATGATGTTGTCCGCCGTGTGCCTCTGGTGGCACAGGTCGGTAATGTCGCAAAACCAGCGTTGAGTATCGAAATGCTCAGATTAGCCTTGGGGGGCAATATGCTGATGCTCAAGTCTGATCCGTCTGGTATTCACGCGGTGACCTTGTTGGTGCGCGGTAAACATCTCGATGTGCCCACGAATGCCCATGGCCAGGTTTGGGTCTATTTTGCCACGCCAGACCGCTTCAATACGCCCGATAACTCTGGACGGATGTATGTTTCGGCTTCGGATATCCTAAACGGCACCTACCCGCCAGAGAAACTCGCGGGCAGAATAGCACTTTTGGGAACCTCAGCAGCAGGGCTGGTGGATTTACGCAATACACCTGTGAGTCCTCGTCTGCCAGGGGTTGAAGTGCATGCCAATATCATCGAGAATATTCTGGCACAGGACTTTTTGCGCTATCCCGCTTGGATGGAGTTGATCGAATTGATCGTCTTCAGTGTTGGTTTAATATTGGCGATATTTTTACTGCTCAGAGTCTCGCCGTGGATTTCAGTTCTGGTTTTGTTGCTGTTTATAGGCGGTTCTGCTGGTGCGAGTGTGTATCTGTATCAAGCTGAGAAAATGTTCTTTGATGCCAGCTTCCCGATACTGAGCATGTTCGGGCTATACGCGCTGATGACATTCTGGCGGTTTCGACAGAATGCTCTTGAGAAGCAACAGGTGCGTTCGGCTTTTGGCCAGTATCTCTCGCCTGCCTTAGTCGAGCAATTAGCCGAAGACCCAAGCAAATTGACCTTAGGCGGTGAGCGCAAGGAAATGACTCTGCTTTTCTGTGACATTCGTGGTTTCACCTCGATTTCAGAGGCCTACCGCGAAAATCCAGAGGGCTTGACGGCATTGATCAATCGCCTATTAACGCCCTTAACCGAGGTGATTTTACGCCATGAAGGCACGGTGGATAAATATATGGGTGACTGTATCATGGCCTTTTGGAATGCACCGATAGAAACCGTTGGTCATGCCTCGCTGGCGTTACATGCGGCGCAGGAGATGCATCTTGCTCTTGCAAAATTGAATCATGCCCTCGCTCAGGAGGCTGAGGCCGAAGGCCGTGCCGCCCAAGGGATCAATATTGGTGTCGGGATCAATTCGGGCACGGTGGTGGTGGGCAATATGGGTTCGGATCAACGTTTTGACTATTCGGTCTTGGGTGATGCGGTGAATTTGGCGGCGCGTCTTGAAGGCCAGTCAAAAAATTACGGTGTTGGCACGGTAATCGGCGAGGATAGTCGGGCTTTATTGCCCGAAGCCGAACAGGCCTGTTTGTTTGAACTTGATCTTATCGCGGTGAAAGGCAAGGCACAGGCAGTACGGATTTTCACGTCATTATTGGGTCTCAGTCCAGAACAACGCCAGACTGCCATGGTGCATCAGCAAGTATTTCTTTTGGCCTATCGCGGGATGCAGTGGGATGAGGCAATGCGATTGGCAGAGGTTGGTGCAGCATTGAACATCAGCGAAATTCAGGACTATTATAATTGTATGATGGAACGGATTGCACAATATTGTAAAGTGCCACCGCCAGCAGATTGGGACGGAGTTTTACGCGCTACGGAGAAGTAAGATGAAATTCAATAAAAGATGCCTTGAGTCCATCGATGAATCGGTGCTGTGTTGGCTGGCAACCATCAGCGCGGACGGTGTGCCGAATGTCACCCCGAAACAGATATTCACGCACCACGATGATACTTTGCTGATTGCGCATATTGCCTCGGCGAATACGGTCGCGAATATTCAAGCTAATCCGAATGTTTGCGTCAGTATGGTCGAGGTCTTTGCAAAGCGTGGGTTCAAATATGTCGGCACGGCAGAATATTTCGATGCCGAGAGCGCGGAGTATCAAGAGCTTGCGCCAAAATTAACCGAGATTGCGGGGCCAGATTTTCCTGTACTGGGTGTCATTCAGGTGCGCATTGATGTTATCGAAGCGATTATGTCACCGTCATGGCGGATATTCCCCAAGCGGACTATTGCAGAACGTAAAGCCATGACCATGACGGAAGACTATGGTGTAAGACCGCTATAGTCCTTTATCGCTCATGCCCATCGGCCTTACGGCCATGGCTCCGCGGGGGCGCCGCATACGCGGCGGTCGCGCAGTCGCGCTCCTATAGCATGATCAAAATTAAACGATCATGCTATAATCACTTATGATACGGCTGGCCGCTGGCGGCGGGCGGGTGCGGTTTGCCGATAAATCCTGCCAGCAGCAGAACGGTCAAAATATACGGAATGGCCTGCATCAGTTGGCTAGGAATTTCGCCGATCAGGAATATCTCGTAGCCCTCAAGCCGAGCGGTTGCGGCCTCAAGAAAACCAAACATCAAGCACGCAAAGAATGCCGATAAAGGCTTCCAATTGCCGAAAATCACGGCGGCCAAAGCAATGTAGCCTTTGCCAGCAGACATTTCCTTAACGAAATTTCCGCCTTGGGCAATAGACAGATACGCACCCGCCATACCGCATAATGCGCCGCCAACAATCAAGGCACGATAACGCAATAGGCTCACTGAAATACCTGCACTATCCACCGCTTGCGGGGTTTCCCCCACCGCGCGGACTCTGAGGCCGAAGCGGGTTTTATACAGAACAAATGCCGTGAGCGGCACGGCAAGCAAGGCCAGATACACCAACAGATTGTGTCCAGAAATAAGCTGACGATAGAGTACACCAAGAACAGGCACGCTATCGAGCATTTCAACGCCCCACCATTCCATAGGGGTAAAGCGGCTTTCTTTTGCCAGGCTTGGTGTCTTGCCACCCTGTTGGAACAGGGCAATTCCGAGTACAATAGTCAAACCACTGGCGAGGATATTAATGGCAACGCCAGAGACGACCTGATCCCCTTTATGGGTGATACAGGCAAAGCCATGGATTAACGACATGATGATACCAGCAAGTATCGCGCATCCCAAGCCAAGCCAGGCCGAACCTGTAAAGGCTGCAACAGTTGCTGCAACAAATGCGCCAGAGAGCAGTTTGCCTTCCAGCGAAATATCGACAATACCAGAGCGTTCGGTGAAGATACCTGCCATGGCACAGAGAATCAGAGGCGTGGCAATGCGGAGTGTCGCATCCAGAGACAGTAGCAGCTGGTAGAGAAAATCAGCCATAGTTTTTTTCCTTTGTCCTGACCCTGAGGAATCGCGCCAAGAATCGCGCGAGAGGGGGATTGAACATATAGGCCAGCGCGCCAGAGAACAGAATGATCATGCCTTGGATCAACAGTACCATTTCGCGGGTGATGATTTGGAACTCAAAATCAAGCTCTGTGCCGCCCTGTACCAGCGCGCCAAATAATATCGCCGCCAGGCAAATTCCAATGGGGTGATTGCGCCCCATCAAGGCAACCGCAATGCCCGTGAAGCCATACCCAGCGGTGAAGCCCAGGATCAGCTTGTGGCTCACCCCTTGAATTTGGTTAATGGCCATGAGACCAGCAAAGGCAGCAGAGATTGCCATGGTGATGATAATAACGCGGGTGACGTTGATACCAGAATAGTGTGCAGCTTCTTGGTTTTGTCCGATTGCACGAATTTCGTAGCCTAATCTTGTCCGCCAGATCAGAATCCAAAAGATAAGGCAGCCGAGCAGAGCCAGCAAAAAACTGGTGTTCAAGGGGGTTGCTGCAACTTTGATCCCAAACCATGCCAGTATTTCATGGATTTTCGTCAACCATGTTGCCTCAGGCAGCAGGCTTGATTGCGGTGAGTGTTGCCCAGGTTCAAGCATGGGTCCGGCTAGTAGCCAAACCAGTAAAGCTGCGGCAATAAAATTGAACATGATGGTGGTGATGACAATATGGCTGCCGCGCTTGGCTTGGAGGTAGCCTGGCACGACACCCCAGAATGCTCCGAACAGAGCCGCACCAGCAAGAGCCATGGGCAAAGCAAAGATACTAGGCAGGCCACTTAGGGCAAAGGCCACGAGTGTCGCACCCAATCCGCCTAAAGCAGCTTGACCTTCTGCGCCGATATTAAACAGTCTGGCGTGAAAAGCGGTGGCGACGGCAAGACCCGTGAAGATGAAATTTGTCGTATAGAACAGTGTATAGCCCAAAGCCCCCTTGTAGACGAATGCGCCATTGATCATGACTTCTAGTGCAGTGATGGGATTTTCGCCAATGGCGAGGACAATCAGGCCGCACAGGAAAAGTGCAGTAAACAGATTGATCATCGGCAGTAGGACTATATCCGCCCAGCGCGGCAGGGGTGGGGTGGGTTTGCTCATGCGGCGGTCTCTTGTTTTTGCCCTGCCATCATCAAGCCTAAGGTTTGACGGTCTGCATCTTCGGCAGCGACAATGCCGATATTTTGTCCATCACACAGCACCATAATTCGGTCTGAAAGCGACATGACCTCATCCAATTCCACCGAAACCAGCAGAATCGCACATCCTGCATCGCGTAATTCCAATAGCTGCTTATGGATAAATTCAATCGCGCCAACATCCACGCCTCTGGTGGGTTGCCCAACCAGCAGCACACCAGGGTTAGCGGAGAACTCACGCGCAATAACGATTTTCTGTTGATTGCCGCCAGAGAAATTCTTGGCATTAAGACGTGGGTTTGATGGCCGAACGTCAAAATGGGTCATTTTGTCGGCGCAGTTTTGTTGGATTGCCGTGTAATCAAAAAGCTTGCCGCTGCCCGCCAGTTCGGTGTCATGGAAGCCAAGAATCATAGTCTCGCGGGCTTCAAAAGGCAAAATTAAACCATGCGTATGGCGGTCTTCGGGGATATGTCCCAAGCCTAAATCACGAATGGCGCGTGGCGTAATGCTGTCTTCGGCGGTCAATGTCTTGCCAAGGATATTCACCGTACCTGTGCTAAAGGGCATCATACCCGCCAAGGCTTCCATGAGTTGGGTCTGACCATTGCCAGAGACACCAGCGATACCTAAAATTTCACCAGAGCGAACCTCGAAGCTGATATTTTCCAGTTCGACAACACCCTGTTGGTTGGTATAGCCAAGCCCTGATGCTGATAAACGCACCTCGGCAGGTTTTGCGGGGGTATGGTCAACTTCGAGCAGTACCGCGCGCCCAACCATCAATTCCGCCAATTCTTGCGGCGAGGTCTCTGAGGTTTTGCGATGTCCGACCATTTCGCCTTGGCGCATGATCGAGACCGTATCGGTAATGTCCATCACTTCGGTCAATTTGTGCGTGATCAGAAGAATAGACACCCCGTCATCACGCAAGACCTTCAATATCTCAAAAAGCTGGTCGGCCTCTTGCGGGGTCAATACCCCTGTAGGTTCATCCAAAATCAGAACCTTCGCGCCGCCTTTTAATGCCTTAATAATTTCAACCCGTTGGCGTTGCCCAACATTCAAGTCTGAAACCAGAGCGTGCGGGTCAACCTCAAGACCATAGCTGGAAGACAGATGCTGTAAATGTTTCAGAGCTTTGTCGCGGCCTTCGCCCAGCATCAACCCGCCCTCAGAGCCAAGTGTAATATTTTCCAAGACGGTAAAGGTAGGAATCAGCATAAAGTGCTGGTGCACCATACCAATGCCATACTGTATCGCATCGGCGGGGGAACGCATATCGACTTTTGTGCCGCCGATAGTAATTTCACCCGTATCGGCACGGTGCATCCCATAGATGATATTCATCAAGGTGGACTTGCCCGCGCCATTTTCGCCGATAATGCCATGGATAGACCCCAAGGCAACCTCAAGGTCTATATTCTTATTGGCCTGCACGAGACCAAAAGATTTACTGATATTGTTTAGGTTGAGTGCAGGAAACATATCCTGAATGCGGTGGGTTTGCACCCACCGCATCCCTGAAAGTACTTACATTACTTACATTGTGCATTCATTGTTAGTACGATAATCATGGACAGTGATTGCGCCAGAAGAGATTTTTTCCGAAGCGGCATCCAGAGCTGCTTTCATCTCTGCTGTGATCAGATCAGCATTATGTTCATCCAATGACCAGCCTACACCACCTTCTTTGACACCAAGCACCCGAAGACCAGTATCAAAATTGCCAAACATGGCATCTTTCATGGTATCGTAAGCGGCAACATCGACCCGTTTCAGCATCGAGGTCAACATGTTATTAGGATGTAGATAGTTCTGGTTACTATCGACACCAATACCTAGTTTTCCTGCATCAGCGACAGCTTGCAAAACACCAAGGCCTGTAGAACCAGCAGCTTGGAAGATAACATCCGCACCACGATCAATTTGCGCCTGAGCCAATTCAGCACCTTTGGTGGGGTCATTCCATGCTGCTGGTGTTGTGCCCGTCATGTTTTGTAGAACTTCTATATTGGCATCGACGGATTTCACACCTTGGACATAGCCACAGGCAAAGGCACTAATCAGAGGGACATCCATCCCGCCGATAAAGCCGACCTTGTCGGTTTTCGAGGCCATGGCTGCGG
>JAHDDM010000060.1 GCA_020629355.1 Rhodospirillaceae bacterium | reverse complement strand
AATGCAAGTCGATGTCAGCCATTTTGCCGGATTTTACCAAACCCCTCTAGGCAGGCGGGTTGCAGATACGCTTGGCAGAACAATCCGCGATTCGACTTCAAAAACCCCTCAGGACCTGATTGTCGGGCTTGGTTATAGCCAGCCTTTTCTTGATGAATTTTGTCGCGACAAGGCGCAAAAACTAGCCTTGATGCCTGCAAATTTGGGCGTGATGCAGACGAGTCCTGTTCCTCAGGCGCTGTGTTTGCCGCATCTTTTGCCGTTGCGTGATTCTAGCGTGCACAGTCTTTTGATGGTGCATGGGTTCGAACATGCCGAATATCCGAAACTGGTTTTGCGCGAGATTTGGCGTGTTTTGCAAGACGATGGCAGCATGACGATTGTGGTGCCCTATCGGCGCGGACTTTGGGCGCGGAGTATCAGCCAACCTTTCGGCCTAGGCACGCCCTATAGTCGTCGCCAGCTTCGCAAGCTGCTGGAAGACAACGGCTACAGCATCGAACATACCACATTCAGCCTGTATTTCCCGCCAGTACAGCGATTGCACAGGTTTTTTCCTATTCTTGTGCACTTGAGCCGCCTATGTAGGTTTCCTGCTGGAATACTGATCATCCGTGCCAGGAAGTCCGTATTGCATCCAGTGCATAATCTATCGAAAACCTTCAATCACGAAAAGATACGGGGTCTAATCCGGCAGAGGCAACATGGTCACTAACGGTTTGCCATAAAATATCCAAAGCTTCTGGACTTTCGGCCTCGGCACGAAGAACCAGAACAGGTTCGGTATTCGAGGCACGCATCAACCACCAGCCTTGATCCACATCGACCCGCATTCCGTCGATGGCATTATACTCAATACCCTCTGTATCCAGTCTTGCTTTGGTCGCAGCAATCACACGCGCCTTTTGGTCTTCAGGGCAGGAGACACGCATTTCTGGCGTGGCATAAGGCGTGGGAAAGTCTGCAATAATCAGTGACAATGCTTTATTGCGCTGTGCCACCGCGCCCATCAGGCGCAAGGCGGCATATAACGCATCATCAAAGCCATAATATCGATCCGCAAAGAATAGGTGTCCGCTCATTTCTCCTGCCAAAGGCGCGCCTGTTTCTGCTATGCGTGACTTGATCAAGGCATGACCTGTTTTATACATATCAGGCACACCGCCCAAGGCCGCGATATGCCGAAACAGCGCACCACTGGCCTTAACATCGGCGATAATTGTGGCTTTGGGCTGGTCTTTAAGCACATCACTGGCGAGGATCATCAACATCCGATCACCCCACAGGATTTCTCCGTCTGCTGCCATGACTCCAATGCGATCTCCGTCACCGTCAAAGGCAATGCCAAAATCACAATTCTCTGTGTTTATTTTGTCCTGCAAGTCCACCAGATAAGCGGGAACAGTGGGATCAGGATGATGATTCGGGAACGTGCCGTCAATCTCTGTATACAGCAAGTGATGCTTTCCAGGCAGACGCGCACACAGCATCTCCAAGATTTCTCCTGCTGCACCGTTGCCAGCATCCCAAGCAACGTTCGGTGCGTAGTCTTTTGGCCAATACTCCATTTCCGCACAGAGCCGATCAACATAGACCTCGCGGCAATCACGAGGCGTAATTTCGCCTTTTGCAGTTTGTGGCTGCATATCGACGTTCGCCACCACTGTGCCCAATTCTTGAATATCCGCACCAAAAAATGGCCTATGCCCCATGACCATCTTAAAGCCGTTCATGTCTGGCGGATTGTGCGAACCTGTCACCATAATCGCGCCATCGGTGGCATAGTGCTGATCCGCAAAATACAGCATCGGGGTTGGGCCACAAGGTAAGGTAAAGACGGTAATGCCCGTATCACTGAGACCTTGTGCCAGATTTTGCGCAAGCTCTGGCGAGGACAACCGCCCATCTCGTCCAATAGCCATGTGTAAATCACTGGCGGGCTTGCCGGAACGCTGCATCAATATCAACCCGAAACCATAGCCAATGGCGTAAGCATCCGCGGGGTTCAGATTATCCCCCACGGTGCCGCGAATATCGTATTGGCGTAAAATTTCTGCGGCAAATCGATGATGCGACATGATGGTGTCCCTGAGGATTTTAATTTAGGTAGTGTCGTCAAATTATTCTTTAATACTGGTTTTAGTCCAAAATCACTCAGTACAAGGAAAAATAGTCCAATATAATTAGGTTGTCACCCGCGTTTCAATCAGGCTATCCACCACACTAGGGTCTGCTAAAGTCGAGGTGTCTCCCAAGTCGCCATAGTCATTCGCCGCGATTTTGCGCAAAATTCGGCGCATGATTTTTCCTGAGCGGGTTTTCGGCAGGGCTGGCGCCCATTGGATTACGTCCACTGCTGCGACAGGGCCAATTTCTTTGCGCACCAATACCCGAAGAGCCTTTTCCAGTTCTGGACTGGCTTCAGAGCCCTGCATCAGCGTGACATAAGCATACAGGCCATTGCCCTTCACATCATGGGGATAGCCGACCAAAGCGGCCTCGGCAACATCAGGGTGTAGCACCAGTGCGCTTTCAATTTCGGCAGTACCCAACAAATGCCCTGAAACATTGATCAGGTCATCCACCCGTCCTGTAATCCAATAGTCACCGTCTTCGTCTCGTTTTGCGCCGTCTCCAGTAAAATAGAGACCCTCAAAAGCAGAAAAATAGGTCTCGCCAAAGCGGGCATGATTGCCATAGACCGTGCGCATCTGTCCAGGCCAGCTATCGGCAATGCACAGATTGCCCTCTGCCGCACCGTGTAATTCGCATCCCTGATCATCAACGATCATCGGTTTTACGCCAAACATTGGCCTTGTTGCCGAGCCAGGTTTCAGAGTATGAACGCCAATTTGCGGTGCTATCATGGCGCCACCAGTTTCCGTCTGCCACCAGGTATCAACAATGGAACAGCGCTTTTCGCCAACGACTTCATAGAACCAACGCCACGCCTCAGGATTGATGGGCTCACCCACCGACGCCAGCACACGAATAGACTTCCGTGCATGTTTCTGCACCCAATCGTTGCCCTCGCGCATCAGCGAGCGCAAAGCCGTTGGGGCAGTGAAGAAAATGCTCACTTGATGCTTGTCGCAAACCTGCCAGAACCGTCCAGCATCGGGGTAATTTGGCACACCTTCAAACATCACTGTTGTCGCACCACACGCAAGCGGTGCGTAGACAACATAGGTATGTCCCGTAATCCAGCCGACATCAGCAGTACACCAGTGGACATCACCTGATTGATAACCAAAGACATGCTTGAATGTCGTTAAGCCATACAAAAGATAGCCGCCTGTGGTGTGCAAGACACCTTTTGGTGTCCCTGTTGAACCCGAAGTGTACAGAATGAATAGCGGGTCTTCGGCATTCATCGGCTCAGGCGCGCATATAGCGGGCTGTTCTGCAACTGCAACTGCATAGTCAACATCTCGCCCGTCGATCCAGTCAATATCGGCGTTTTTATAGCGCAAACAGAACACTGTATGGACATCAGGACAGCTTTCCAAGGCAGCATCAACGTTGGCTTTTAAGGGAATTGGTTTGTTGCCACGAACACCTATATCCGCCGTAATCACTGCACAGGCTTCGCTGTTCTGAATTCGGCCTGCAAGGGCGGCTGGTGAAAAACCGCCAAACACCACCGAATGTATGGCACCGATACGGGCACAGGCCAGCATGGCATAGGCGGCTTCGGGGATCATGGGCATATAGAGCGAAACCCGATCACCCTTACCAATACCACGTGCTTTCAGGGCATTCGCCAAACGGCAGACGTGATCATGCAGTTCTTGGTAGCTGATATTGGCCTGCTCAGAAGGATCATCCCCCTCCCAAATAATTGCGGTTTGATCTGCTTTGGTTTCAAGATGACGGTCAATGCAATTTGTCGTGACATTCAGAATACCGTCTTCAAACCACTGGATACTAAGATTATCACGGACAAAGCTGGTGTTTTTGATTTTAGAGGGAAACTGCACCCAATCAAGGTCTCGTGCACGTTCACGCCAGAAACCATCGGGATCATCCAGAGAGCGCTGATATTCGCGTTGATAATCCGCAAAGTCCATTAAGCCCTGATCAGTCTGTGGAGGATAGGTCTCGTTCGTCATGGTATTGCTCCGATTTATATCTTATTACTCAAAAGTATAGTTTCATCCTGAAACAGTTTCAAGCGGACAAAGCCATGACCGAACAAACCATCCCAAATGCCGCTATTCTGGTTATTGGCAACGAAATTCTCAGCGGACGTACAGAAGATAAAAACATCCATGCCATTGCGCGCAAGCTCTTTACGCATGGGATAGATGTGCTGGAGGTGCGTATTGTACCAGATATGCAAAACGCTATTATTGCTGCCGTTCGGGCATTAGCAGAACAGTACGATTATGTCTTTACCACTGGCGGGATAGGCCCTACCCACGATGATATTACCGCCGCCTGTATTGCCAAGGCATTTGGACAGGAATACGGTCTGCATTCCGAGGCGGATGCGATACTCGGTGCCTATTACCAAAGGCGTAATTTACCGTATAATACGGCACGCCAGCAAATGGCACATATGCCGCTTACGGCAACACTCATCGAAAATACCGATTCTGGCGCACCAGGTTTTCAGTGCCAAAATGTCTATGTTCTGCCAGGTGTCCCCAGCATTATGCGCACCATGTTCGATGGCCTGTTAGTTTCTGGCAGGATTGCTCAAGGCACGACATGGCAGCTGTTTAGCGTCACCATCCATAAGGCTGAATCAGAAATTGCTGAAATGCTGCAACAGCTTGAAGAGGCAAATTCAGGTCTGGAAATCGGCAGCTATCCCCGCCAAGATGAAGCAGGAAATTATCTGGTGAATGTCGTGTTTCGCCACCGTAGGCCTGAGAGACTTGCCACGATCAAAACAGACTTTGTTGCGACTTTGCAGGAACAAAACATCTTCTATACAGAAGAATAAACTTCAAAAACACCACGGTTCAGGGTTTTCCACACAGACAGAAGCCAATCGTTCTGATTCGCTGGTCTGGTATTCTGTCAAGTTTGGCATGAGCTGATTGCGCGTTTCTAAGGCTTTGCTGAAACCCAGTTTGTTGGCAGCAGCGAACTGTATAGAAGCCTTTGCAGGGTTCTGTTCGACACCCTTGCCATAGTAATACATCAAGCCAAGAAAAGTGAACGCGGTAGCATGACCTTGTTTAGCCGCTTTAACGAACCATTCTTTCGCTTTAGTGTAATCTCGCTCGACGCCTTCGCCATTGTGTAGCATAGCACCAAGAAAGAAATGAGACTCAGCATCACCCTGTTTGGACGCTTTGCTAAACCATTTTCGCGCTTCTGTATAATTCTGCTCCCCACCCTGACCATAATAATACATTATAGCCAGTTGTTGTTCCGCAAGAGCATACCCTTGTTCGGCAGAACGGCGATACCAAATTCTGGCTTGTTGCTGATCCTCAGTAACGCCTGTGCCTTTTTGATACATTTTACCAAGAAAAAACTGCCCGAAAACATGATCTTGCTCGGCAGCTTGGACAAACCACTTTTTGGCTAGATTGTAATCTTGGGGCATGTTATCGCCAACAAAATACATCCTGCCGATCTCTACCTGTGCGGTTGCGTGACCTTGTTCTGCTGCTTTAATAAACCATTTTTTTGCTTTTGCCTTATCTTGACGAACGCCATCACCCAGAGCATAAAATACACCCAGTCTATATTGGGATTCAGCATCACCCTGTTTAGCGAAAAGGCGTATGGCATCAAGGTTCTCAGAAGCTTGAGTTTCTGTGGCAATACAAAAAAACAGGCTGAACAGTATCATTGTAGGCAGCAGAGCAATACTTTTTTTCATGATGATACCTTTGTATTAGTGCCTACATATCCCAACCGCTTGTCGAGCGATATTTTTGCGTTCCCCGTGACATGGCGGCTTCGCGTTGCTTGCGTCTCTGGCGGCGAACGTACTGTAGCTTCCGTATCGCCGCCGTCTCTAATGCCCTTTGTGATTGCTTCGGATCACCGACAATGCTGACCTCAAGTCCCGTCTTGGCATCCACCGCTGAGACTTTAATATAGCCACCCTGTTGGATCAACTCGATCAAAATTTCATCAGGTGTCTTACGCATGGGCTTTCTACTGATTATGATATGTTATATAATCATCATATCTCATGTTATCTCTGCTGTCCAAATATCGTCTGCTTTTCAGTGTCGCTATCGTCTTGGTAGCAGGGCTTGTTGCGCTTGTCTTTATTATTGAAACCCGCTACCGCGCTCATCATGCTGCGGGACCTTTGCGGCAATATCAAGAGTTCCATCTTACAGCAGGTCATGGTCTGAATGCAATTAGCAGTAGTCTTGAGGAACAGGGCATTATTGAGGATGCGCTGACCTTTCGGCTGATTGCACGTTTGCAAGGGGTGGGACAACGCCTCAAGGCGGGAAATTATCGCTTTCCCCAAAGGGTCTCGCCTGCTCAGGTGCTGGCTATGCTGGTGGAAGGCAAAACCCACCTTTATAGTATCACCATTCCAGAGGGTTTGAGTTCACAGCAGATTTTGGGGCGATTACGCGGCAATAATCAGCTTTCTGGCAAGACACCAGATAGCCTCGCTGAGGCCTCAATCATGCCAGAGACCTATCACTATGAAAAGGGCACATCACGCCAAAAGCTCATCGAGATGATGCAGGGGAAATGGCAAGAGGCGATTCAATCTCTGTGGGATAAACGCCCTGATGATTATCCGCTAAAGAGCCTCGACGAGGTGCTGATTTTGGCCTCGATTGTCGAGAAAGAGGCCGTGAGAGAATCCGAAATGCCGACCATTGCGGGGGTGTTTCTGAACCGTTTGCGGAAAGACATGAAACTGCAATCTGATCCTACGGTGATTTATGCCATTTCTGCGGGTTTGGGGAAAATCGAGCGCCGCCTATTGCGCAAAGACTGGAAGTTTCCCCACGATCATAATACCTATTATCGTAAAGGCTTGCCGCCAACTCCGATTGCGCATCCCGGTCTGGCGGCTGTAAAGGCAACACTGAATCCTAAGACCACAGACTATATTTTCTTTGTTGCGGATGGGGAAGGCGGGCATCGTTTTGCAGTAACACTCAAAGAACACAATGCCAATGTTGCGAAGCTGAATGCTTTGCGCAAAAAGCTAAGATAGCTGAATTTTTTTCTGCATTAACCAAAACGCCTTTGGTGTTTTGGCAAGGGCGAGCATGTTTTTTCAGGCCACGGTAGAACCTTGCCCGCCATGAGCGATAACACATTTCTTAAAGGGGCTGACCCAGATAACTACCTAAGTCTTTTTCT
>JAHDDM010000059.1 GCA_020629355.1 Rhodospirillaceae bacterium | reverse complement strand
TCCGCTGCCAGAGCATCCAGAGCCTCACCCAAGGACATCGGCAGTTTCTTGACCTGTTTGCCCTCTTCAATGGCCTGATAGATATTGCGCTCTTCTGGTTCACCTGGATCAAGCTGATTGACGATACCATCATCCGCCGCCGCTAAAATTGTCGAACCCATCAGATACGGATTGACCATGGAATCCACCGAACGATACTCGAAGCGTCCTGGTGCAGAGACCCTAAGACCCGTGGTACGATTCTGGAAACCCCAATCCGCAAAGACAGGCGCCCAAAAACCCGTGTCCCAAAGCCTACGATAAGAGTTCACTGTCGAGCAGCCAATCGCGGTCAGGGCCTGCAAATGCTGAACAATGCCGCCAATCGCATCAAGCCCCGCCTTTTGTGGCATTTGCGGGTCAGAACCATCGGGCATGAAAGTATTATCGCCGCCCTTCACGTACATATAGTTTTCGCGCATCCCAGGCAGAGCATCGGGATCATTGCCCGTGGGCGTAAAGACATCCGCGCCACCGCGCCAGAGCGACATATTGTGGTGACAACCACTGGCAGAGACCCCCATGAAGGGCTTGGTCATAAAGCAGGCGAAAATGCCAAATTCCCGCGCCACCTGAGCGCAAATTTGCCGATAGGTGGTCAAGCGGTCTGCATTGCGCAAGACATCATCGAACATCCAGTTCAATTCCAGCTGCCCTGGCGCGTCCTCGTGATCACCCTGGATCATATCCAAACCCATGGCGCGAGAGTACTCCATGACCTTCATATAGACAGGCCGTAAGGATTCAAATTGATCAATATGATAACAGAACGGCTTCGAGAAACCGTCTTTCGGCTTGCCATTCTCGTCATACTTCAACCACATCATCTCTGGCTCTGTCCCCATCCGAAGGCTCAGACCGTTATGTTTATCCTGAAACTGCTGGTGCAGATTGCGCAGATTGCCGCGACAGTCCGAGGTCAAGAAACCGCCAGGGTTTTCTTTTTCCTCACGATTGCGGAATAAAGTACAATAGAACCGCCCCACGCGCTTGTCCCAAGGCAGCTGCATGAAGGTTTCTGGCTCTGGAATCCCCACCAGCTCCGCCGCCTCAGGCCCATAGCCCAAATAATCCCCCGCGCGGTCTGTAAACAGATTCACGGTTGCGCCATAAACAAGCTGAAAGCCTTTTTGCGCAACACTTTCCCAATGATCAGCCGGAATACCCTTGCCGCAAATCCGCCCAGTGATCGAAACAAATTGCAAATAGAGATACTCAATCCCCAACTCGTCAATCTTGGCCCGCACCTGCTTGACTAGCGCATCACGTCCACATGCATTCACAAAGCATTCTAAATCTGTTTCTGCCATCGTAGCCTCCTTAGCATTTCAAAAGTCCTGATCTTTTTTATAGATAACCAAAACTGATCCAGTCAAGAGAAATATTCCGCGAATTTTATCCATACAGATTCTCAAGTTAAAAATTTGAAAAATAAAGATTTTTAGAATCGTCTCATGGAGATTTTACAAAAAAAAGCATGATTTTCGGCAAGGGGTTGTCTTTTTGGACTAAATTTGGTATAAATTATACAACTTTTTTGAGACCAGAACAATGTCCAAACCTTTAGGCGAAGCCAAGATGAACGCAGCGGCAATCTATGCTCGTATGCGCAATGACATTATCCGTATGAAATATCTGAATCAGGATCAACTGCCGCCAGAGCGTGTGCTGGCAGAACAGTACGGCGTGGCACGAGGCACCATCCGCAATGCCTTGAATATGCTTGAGCAAGAGGGCTTCGCTGAACGTCGTCGAGGTAGCGGTACATATGTGCGCTTTACAGCAGACTCACACCTTGAAAGCATCATCAAGGTCACCAGCCCAATGCAGCTTATCGAAGCACGCTTGGCCTTCGAGCCGCATGTCGCAAGGATTGCAGCCTTAAATGCTTCGGAGCAGGATCGGCAGCTTCTCCGCGACAAGGTACTGATCCTTGAAAGCAATGCCGAGGGGCATCTGGCCTTCTCTCAGCTTGATGAACAGTTCCACCGCACATTGGTGCAATGCACCCATAACACCCTATTGATCGGGCTGTATCATTTTCTCGAAAGCGTCCGCGCCCACCAACATTGGAATCGCATGAAGCGGATTACACTCAGCGAAGAAAACATGGTTCTTTTTAATATCGAACACCGCAAGATTATGGAAGCCGTGGTGGAAATGCGGGTCGAAACAGCGGGCGAAATGGTCAAACAGCATCTGCTTACCGTGCAGACGACTTTACAGTCGAGTTGAATTTTTCCCATGAAAGGCACTAGGCGTGTAGTCGTGCGTCTTAATTCCGCAGGCGATTGATCAGCCAACCGCATGGTTTTGTCTCGCCTTGTGGCGGGAATAGCTTGCTGTTTTGCGCGATACCAAAATCCACCAGCAGTTTTTCCGCGCTGGTCTGTCCCGTTTCGACTATTTGATGCAAAGGTTGCAGATATTGCGTCTCGTCTTCGCTTGAACAGTTCAGCATCCCTCGGCGTTTTAGGCCACCTTCTGCAATGGCCAGTACATCTCGCGCCCATGCGCTCAAAGGCCGATTTTGCAGCTTGGCTTGCAGACCTAATTTTGGTGCATCGTACGTTAATTGCTGGATTTCTTCGGCAGTGCAGCTTCGTGCAAGCTCTAATGCCTCGGACTGTGCCGTGGCATCGTAGAGCAGCCCAACCCAAAAGGCGGGTAAAGCATATAATTCATCCCAACGTCCAGCATCCGCACCGCGCATTTCGATAAATTTCTTCAAGCGCACCTCAGGGAAAGCAACCGTCAAATGATCTTCCCAATCCTTCATGGTTGCGCGCCTGCCTATAAAACCTGGTAATTTCCCTGCCAGTAAATCACGAAAATCCAGACCAGCAACATTATGATATGTACCGCTCTCATACAGAAAATACATCGGCACCTGTAAAATATAGTCTACCCACTGCTCATAGCCAAAATCGTCTGAAAATAGAAAGTCTGGCATTCCCGTACGATCAGGGTCCGTATCGCGCCAGCACAAGGCTCGACGACTAAGATAACCGCTCGGTTGCATTTCCTGCAAAGGCGAGGCCGCAAACAAAGCCGTTGCCAAGGGCTGAAAAACAGCAGAGACACGCATTTTTTCACGCATATCAGCCTCTGAGCTATAGTCCAGATTTACCTGCACGGTACAGGTGCGCAACATCATATCCAACCCCATATCGCCGCGTGTCGGCATATAGTCGCGCATGATTTTATAGCGGCCTTTCGGCATCCACGGCACTTCCTCACGGCGAGAAATGGGATCAAACCCCGTACCGATTAAGGTTAAGCGCAAATCCTGACAAATAGGCCGAAGCTGCTCAAGGTGCTGGTTAATCTCGGCACAAGTATCATGGATACTATGTACTGGCGCGCCAGAAAGTTCTAATTGGCCACCTGGCTCAAGCGTGATTGAGCCGCCATTTGCCAGCTTGAGACCAATAAGATTCTCGCCTTCCATAATCGGTTCGGAATCAGCAGTTTGTGCCCGTTTCAGCAGCGCACCAATACCGTTTTCCCCGGCATATTCCACACGGCGGCAGTTCTCTGTCGAGAACACAAATTTTTCATGCTCCGTGCCGATACGCCAATCCTCGCGTGGCTTTTCACCGCCAGCGATATAGTCAATCAGTTGTGCTTTGTTTTCGATAGTATCTGTCATATGTTGTGTATAGCGGTTCGCGTTTTCAGAAAAAAGGAATTTATTATCGCTTTATCGACTTTGCAATTATAGCCGGTGTTTTTTGTTCCAACCAGAAACGAAGTTTCTGGCAAGAGCATCATATGCGTGATCGTCGCGTATAAGAGGCGAGGAACGGCTCTACCGCGAGCGATTAAAACACAATAGATTCCATTGCGCCAAGGCCGCTGCCACGGCCGTTTCACTACGCAATATCCGCGCGCCCAATGTAATGGGCAAACAGTGTTCCCAAGATTGAATTTCTTGATGTTCTTCGGGACTAAAGCCGCCTTCAGGGCCGATGAGTATCTGTTGCGGCAACAGGTCTTGAGAAACCTCTGTCATTGAACGTGCTGCACCAGTCTCAACACAGGCCAGTAAAGCCTCAGGAGATTTTTCCTGTTCAGCACAAAACTGCTTCCAGGACAGGGTTGGTAATAGCTTTGGAACATCAAGGCGTTCGCATTGTTCGGTGGCCTCGATGAGCTGACGGATAACCTTGTCTTCGCGTCCTATATCATTATGGGTAAAGCGGGTTTTCAATGGCTGTAATTCCGTGACACCTAATTCTGTCGCCATGGCAAAGATACTGCTGATACGGGATTTTTTAATCGGCGCAAAACAGAGCTTCAATCGCGCTGTTGGTTCAGGTGTGCGCACACATTCCTCGATGATGATTCTGGTCTGTTTGGGGTGCGCGGCTTGAACGCGCCCGCGCCACTCGCCAGAAATTTCATTGAACAGAAAAATTTCGGCCTTGATCCGTACCCGCAAAACACGACAGAGATAATGACTCATTTCTGCATTAAGAATACACTCTCCAGAAATAATATCTTCAGAAAAATAGAGACGAATTTTCATTTTCTTTTCTTTCTTTATCGCTCACGGCAAGCAGATCATGCCTTCGGCTGTTGACCTACTGGCCTCCGCGAGGGCACCGCTATCGCGGTGGCGGGCAGTCGCCCTTGCCAGAACTTGCAAGCAAGTTCTGGTTTTTAATGCTACACGTTAATTTCCAATAACATTTTAGTTTTAATGCGACACTACTAACCAAAATCCTGTTGGAAAGACACCTCAATTTTGTTTAGGTAGCGGAGACAACAAGCCTCACGCTGAAAGCAATACCTATTGATCGTGAGCAATAAAGAATAAACCATGCCGCAAATTACCGATGATATCAATACTCAACATATTTTGGTGCGCTACCTGCCTCAAAGCTGGTGGCCTTATGCTGCATTGATTCGCCTTGATCGGCCTATCGGGACTTACCTGGCATTCCTACCCGCATTGATGGGACTGAATCTTGCGGTATCTTATGCGCCAGATGCAAATTTTCAAGACTGGGTCAGACTGTTGGGAATTCTGTTTATCGGGGCATGGCTCATGCGAAGTGCCGGATGTATCTGGAATGACTGGCTTGATCGTGACCTCGACAAGACCGTTGCCCGCACCCAAAATCGCCCCATTGCTTCAGGGCAAATATCGTCTCAGGCAGCACTACTCTTTCTAGGAGTGATGTTGCTGTTAGCCCTATCTTTACTACTCTTCCTGCCGCTCGAGGTCTTTTGGGTGGCTCTGCTCATTCTGCCTTGTGTCTTGCTGTACCCAATGATGAAACGCTGGATTGATGCGCCTCAGCTCTGGCTGGGCATCACCTTCAATGCTGGAATATGGGTCGCATGGCTCGCGGTACACGGCACAGAGAGGCTTATCCCGCCTTTTTTATTATACCTAGGCTGCATCTTTTGGACTCTTGGCTATGACACCGTGTACGCTCTGCAAGACATAAAAGATGATGAAAAAAGCGGAATACGCTCAATGGCGCGCTTGCTAGGAAACTTTGAAGCACTTGGAGTATTTACGTTTTATTTCTTTTGTTGCGCTTGCTGGTGCATCCTCCTATATTCAGCACACGATCAAGGCGCTGGCTCACTGAGTGCTATTGCTTTCCTGCTGGCGTGGCTGTACCTCAGTGTACATGGCTGGCGTTGGTATCACGCATATAGTGCGCAACAAGAAAACAATATGCATGGGATATTCTTTCGACAGAATGCACTATTTGGCCTGATCATCAGTACAGTATGGATTATTTAAGAAAAGAACTATCATGGTAAAAATTGTCCCAAACCCCAAAAAACAGGCCGAGATTTTACGCGAGATTCGAATGGCAAAGTCCACCCGCGCGCCAAAGCTGGACCTTTCAATGTTTGCCATGGCAGTCTTGCCAGAAGAACTGTTCTATCTCGAAGACTTGATTGCGCTTGATTTATCACTGAATGCGCTCAGCGAAATCCCTCGAGAAATTGCCAATTTGCAGAATCTGCGAAGTCTTGATCTGCATGCTAACAGACTAACCAAAATACCAGAGTCTGTTTTATCCCTGTGTAATCTTGAGACCTTACGTCTGAGCAACAATCAGCTGAGCGAACTGGATGCGGGTCTAACACGGCTGCCAAAGCTCACCATGCTGGACATCAGCGAAAATAAACTTGAACGCATTGATCCCGCAATTTGCAACCATACCTCTTTGACCTCTTTATCCCTAAGCTGCAATCAGATTGAGGCCCTACCCGAAGAAATTGGCAATATGCGCCAACTCGAAAATTTACATCTGCAACTAAATAACATCACGAATTTGCCCGAAAACATCGGCAGATTGCAACGTCTACGCCAACTGCTGTTGTCCTCGAACAAAATCTCGAAGCTTGACGAACATATCACCCGCCTCAGCCGTTTGCAGACCTTGGCATTAGACGGCAATAACATCAAGAAACTACCCGAAGGTTTCAGTCAACTGGAAGCGCTTAAAGTTCTCACCCTGCATGACAATGCGCTGCAAAGCTTGCCCGATGACTTTGGCCAGCTCTCCTCGTTGGAACAGCTTGATCTTGATGGCAACTATTTTACAGATACCCCACCGCAACTGGCGCAATTACGCAAGCTGAAAGGCTTTGACCTTGGGCAGCAGAACCCTGCTATCGATGATACGAATTCTCCGAACGAAGAACTCGCCATCGAAGCGCAACGCCGCCGCGAAACGGCTCTGGCGGAACAGATGGAAATCCATCAAACCATGCTCGAAGTGCTTGAGCGTTGCTATGCCAACCAACAGGACTACTTCAAGATTCTCGTTGATCCCGTGCATCATCATCTGTTTGGACATGACTTGGTTCATGCCGAATTAGACACGATGCAAGGACGGTTGCTAGGGGTGCAGGTCAAACTGCGTAAGCTGAAATTTGATGACGACAACATGATCAAGAACCTGAACGGCTATCAGGGACAGCTTGGCGAGGTCGAGAAATTCTTGCGCAAATGCCTCACCCGCATGGAACAAAGACCAGGGGCTGCCTTGTTGATCAAGTTTCTGTGCTGCCTGATGGAAATTAAAATTATGATCGGGGCAATTATCCGACTGGAACGGGTGAAGGGTTAAGTGCAAAAACCCTAAACTGGAGTTCCCCCGTTTTTGCGTACAGTTTAAGTTGGGTGTAAGTCCTGTTGTTTGTTTTCATAATTGATTGGTGAGAGGTATCCAAAAGCGGAATGTCTTCTTGCAGGATTATACCATCCTTCGATGTATTGAAAGACGGCGATTTTGG
>JAHDDM010000058.1 GCA_020629355.1 Rhodospirillaceae bacterium | reverse complement strand
GGCGCGCTCAAGTTCCTTGCTATTGTCGACGATGACCAGGCATCTCTGCTCGTTTTCGTTTGTTAATTCTGGTGCTGGAAGAGTTTCTTCAGTCATGTTCAGCGTGAGCGTTCCCTAGTTTCGAAAAAAATCATTATTTAAGCAAAGATATCATCCATGCCATACAGACCTGCTGGTTGCGTAGCAAGCCATTTGGCGGCGCGTATTGCACCGGCAGCAAAAAGTTCGCGTTTCATGGCATGATGTCCGATGCTGATCTGTTCGTACTCGCTTAAGAATAGCACCTCGTGGTCTCCTACGATACCACCACCGCGTATTGCGGCATAGCCAATAGTGCCTTTTTCTCGTGCCTCGCCAATTCTAGGGCGATGATACACTGCATGAGTTTCATGGTTCACCCCGCGCCCCTCTGCTGCTGCTTCGCCTAATGCTATCGCAGTGCCAGAAGGCGCGTCAACCTTATTACGATGATGCCGCTCAAGTATTTCAATGTCAAAATGCTCTGCCCCTAAAGTTTGCGCGGCTTGACGCACCAACGCACGCACCAGAGCAACCCCAAGACTCATATTGGCAGCCCAAAACAACGGAATATCCTGGGCGGCGATTTTGAGTTTCTCTTGCTGTTCTGTACTCAGACCTGTTGTGCCGCTCACAAAAGGAATACCAAGTTTTGCTGCCATTTCAGCATGATGGATGCAGCCAACAGGCAGGGAAAAATCAATAATCACATCACATCCCGCCACAGCTTCGGTAAAGTCGCTTTGCAGAATGAGGCTTTCGGGCTGTTGTCTCTGTCCGATTGCAGGATGCTTGGGATATTCCAACAGACCGCCGATGGAGCATTCCGAATCGTCCGCAAGCACCGTGCGGATCATTTGCCCCATGCGGCCCGTTGCACCAGAAACCAAAATTTTCATTGTTCTTCTTTCTTAAAATTCTTGCGCTTTGGCCTCGCGATGTATCCGCTGAAATGCGGTCATGGTCAATAGCTCTGGTAGTAGGATACCCTCTGGCGCGTGCGGGGTAAAGAGAATCGCAAAGGGCAGAGCCTGTTTTTGATAACGCGCCAGAAAAGCTTTAATCTTGGCATCAGGTCTGCTCCAGTCGCCGCGCATGGCCATAACCGCATCACGCTTGCGCCATGCCAATATCTCTGGCTGGTTCAAAACCAATCTATCGTTGACTTGGCAGGTGATACACCAGTCCGCGCTAATATCCACCAGCACAGTCTTGCCATGGGCAATATGTTCCGTGATTGTTTCTGGTGCGAAGGCTTGCCAACCTTCGGAGATGGTGCTGGCTGTATCAGGTGGCTCAAAGCGTGTCGGCAACATCAAGCCCAATAACACAAGCAATACCGCCAGCTTAAAACGGTGCGGGGCAATTTTGGTCTCGGGGAACTTGACCATGCCCAAGGCAAAGACCATGAGGCTAGCGACAATCAGTACCGTAAACGCACCATTTATGCCTATCTGTGCCAATAGTAACCAGACGACCCAAAGTGCTGTACCGAAAACGCTCAAAGCCAGTAGAACTTTGAGTGTTTCCATCCACTTTCCAGGTTTGGGGAGCAATTTCAGAATCGGTGGATAGGCCGCCAGCAGAAGATAAGGCAAGGCCATGCCTAGCCCCATGGTCAGCAGAATAATGATCATCTGCACTGGTGGCACAAACAGCGCAAGCCCAATGCTTGTACCCACCAGAGGTGCAGAACAGGGTGTTGCGAGAATCGCGGTGAGTATGCCAGTGGTAAAATCACCAAACAGGCCTTTTTGTGGGGCAGAGAATAGGCGTGGTAATGGTATCTGCCACCAGCCTAAAAGCTGTGTTGCAAAAGCCATCAAGACAAAGACCATGGCGGTTAAAAATATCGGCTGTTGGAACTGCATTCCCCAATGCAGAGCTGCCCCTCCTGCACGCAATGCTGCAAACACTCCGCCAAGCGCGCCAAAGGTACAGATAATGCCCAAGCTCATCACAAAGAAACCTTGACGGGTTCTTTCGGCTTGGTGATTCAGGGCTGCAAATATTTTCACGAAGAGTACCGGCAGGACACAGGGCATGACATTGATCAGCATACCGCCAGCCAAAGCCAACAGCAGTACCCAACCCCAAGCCAAACCAGAAATCATAATATCCGTGGACTCATGGCGGCTGAATGTGTCTGCACTTTCCTGAAAAACCAATGCAATATCGCTCTCTGGCTTCATGCGCCGTGCTTCGACACTCAGACGAAACTGTTTTCTATCAGGCGTGAAGTCAAAAACAGGTTCGGAGAACTCTGCCTCAGCGTCAAAGAATACATCAATATTGCTGAAAGCGGCGGGATTATCCACTGTCCAATCTATCCGCATTCTGCCGTCATGTCCCTGTATGGCCTCTGGCCTGGATACGGTAAATGTACTGTATTCGGTGGATGGTACACGCTTTTGTGCGTCAGTAATCCGTTGAAAATCATCGGGATTCAGCGCGCCATTACCCACGGAAAGAGTACGTTGCACCACGACTTGATCGGGAATACAGATAATATTGCAGATAAAAAAATCTACGGTGATATTTAACTCTAGGTCTTGCTCATTTGGTTTGCGTGTGACGATAAGCGGTAGGACAACATGCCCTTCGTAGCCATTCGAAAGCAGGCCATAGGTGCGAAAACGCTTCGGATACGGCCATTGTATTTCCAGTCCCGCGACATTGCGTGACTTTTCCTGCCAATGCAGAATCGGCGGTTTGCCACCAGCACCTGGTGCGCGCCAGTAGATTTTCCAGTCTGGCTGTAGTTGAAATTTCAGCCCAAACGCCAGCTGTTGCTGTTCGGGGGTGAAGCTTTGCCGTGCGGACAATAATGAGACTTCTGCTTGATCGGTCTTAACAGCATAGGCGAGGGAAGCCATTTGTGCGACACACAAAATTGCCAAGAAAAAGCGTAAAAATTGTAGCATCACGAAATTATAGACTGGTATTGAGGACAGAAAAATTGTTAATTATGTAGCATAAACAAGCTGAGACCGCTATGAATCTTGATGATCCACCATTATATTCCATGAGTTCCTCTGAGGGCTATTTGGCAGGGAAAATTTTACTCGCCAGTCCGAATATGACGGATGGGCGGTTTCGCCAAGCGGTAATTTTGCTGTGTCAACACAATGCTGAAGGCGCGATGGGGATTATCCTGAACAAGCCTTTGCCGAATATGCAGGTTGGCGAATTGATTAAGCAATTTGACCTCGAGACCGATAGCATCACGGGTGCAGAGCCGATTTATTTTGGCGGTCCCGTCGAGAGTGTGCGCGGCTTTGTCTTGCATACCGATGAATATGTTAGTCCTGAGACGCAGAGTATCTTTCCCCATGTGAATTTAACGGCAACCATTGATGTTGTCCGTCATATTGCGGGTAATACAGGGCCGCGCAAGCGTCTTATGGCGTTGGGCTATGCGGGTTGGGATAGCGGTCAGCTTGAGCGTGAATTGCAGGAAAATGCTTGGCTGGTTGCCGAAGGTAGCGAGGCTTTACTGTTTGATGTTCCTGTTGATGCGCGTTGGCATATTGGCTATGAATCTGTTGGTCTTGAGCCAACGCGATTTATGGAGACTTCGGGTTCAGCTTAGAAACCTCATCCCGCGAACAGAGCGCAAGAAGCGAGGATCGGTTCGAGCGCGTGTGAGGGGATAAGATGATGCGACAAGGAAAAAAAGAAAAAGATAAGTAACAATCATGTCTCACTTAAAAATCACATTGGCCAGCCCACGCGGGTTTTGTGCTGGAGCCTCATCCCGCGAACAGAGCGCAAGAAGCGAGGATCGGTTCGAGCGCGTGTGAGGGGATAAGATGATGCGACAAGGAAAAAAAGAAAAAGATAAGTAACAATCATGTCTCACTTAAAAATCACATTGGCCAGCCCACGCGGGTTTTGTGCTGGAGTAGAACGCGCTATTCGTATCGTCGAGAATGCCTTGATCAAATACGGTGCGCCGATTTATGTCCGCCATGAAATTGTCCATAATCGTTATGTCGTTGATGGTCTCAAGGCCAAAGGCGCGATATTTGTCGATGAACTGGATGCTGTGCCAGAAGGCGCGCAGGTGATTTTTTCGGCGCATGGCGTGGCAAAACAAGTCTTTAAGGACGCTGAGGAACGTGAATTGGACTATATTGACGCAACCTGTCCTTTGGTCAGCAAGGTACATAAGGGCGCACAGCGTTTCTACAATGATGGTTGTACGTTAATTCTTATTGGTCATGCGGGACATCCTGAGGTTATGGGCACCATGGGACAGTTGCCCTCTGGTGCGGTGGTGCTGGTGGAGACCGTGGAAGACGTTGACGGATTAGATTTTTCTGCTGATACCCCGCTTGCCTATGTGACCCAGACGACTTTATCGGTCACGGATACCCAAGATATTATCGCGCGGCTTATGGCGCGGTTTCCGAAGATTCGCAAGCCCAAGAAAAGTGATATCTGTTATGCCACCAGCAATCGCCAAGATGCCGTGCGCGCACTTGCAGAAGAAGCGGATTTAATTCTGGTGATCGGGGCGGAGAATTCCTCGAATTCCAACCGTCTTGTCGAGGTTGCGCGGCAGTCTGGTTGCAGTGCTGTGCATTTAATTGCCAGCCACGATGATATTGATTGGTCTTGGTTTGTGGGCAGGTCTTGCCTTGGTTTGACGGCGGGGGCTTCGGCACCAGAGGAATTGGTGCAAGGGGTCATTACAGCTTGTGAGGCGCGTTTCGAGACGGAAATTTCTTTGTTGAATCACATCGAAGAAAACGTGCATTTTCGCTTGCCTCGTGTGGTGGCGAATGTTGTATCGGAGTAAGTAATCATGGCAGTCTATACTGAGGTCAATACCGAACAGCTTGAGGCATTTCTTGCAGACTATACTGTGGGTTCTGCCACCAGCCTGAAAGGGCTGATCGAGGGTGTTGAGAATACGAATTATTTCCTCAGTACTGAGGCGGGTGACTATATTTTGACCCTGTATGAACAGCGCGTCAATCCTGATGACTTGCCGTTTTTCATGGACTTGCTTGAGCATCTTGGCGCAAAAGACTATCCCTGTCCACCGCCAATAAAAAACCAACGTGGTGAAGGCTTGGCAACATTAGCAGGAAGACCAGCGGCTTTGTTTCCGTTTTTGCGCGGGGTTTCCACCACTGCACCAAGCACCAGGCACTGTCGTCAAGTTGGCGCGCATTTGGCGAAAATGCACCTGGCCTGTGCGGATTTTCGCAAACCCTGGCGCAAGAATAGTATGGGCATGGCAAGCTGGCATGACTTGTTTGCCTCTTGCCGAGATGCCGCCGAAGGTATTGCGGTTGGCTTGGAAGATGATATTCAGCAGGTTCTGGAGGCTGTGGCAACAGAATGGCCAGAAGATTTGCCTCGCGGTATTTGTCATGCCGACCTGTTCCCTGATAATATTCTCTTTACGGGTACAGAAATTACTGGCGTGATTGATTTCTACTTTGCCTGTGAAGAACTACTGATTTACGATCTTGCGGTCACGCTGAACGCTTGGTCGATCAGCCCTTATGGCAGTTTTTATTATTCCAATAGCCGTGCTTTATTGCAAGGCTATCAGGAACACCGCCCCATCAGCGCCGCAGAGCGCGATGTATTTCTGTTGATGTTGCGTGCCTGTTCGTTACGGTTCTTGCTTACCCGCATCTATGATTGGGTCAATACGCCGAAAGATGCAGTGGTTAAGCGTAAAGACCCGATGGAATATGTTCGTTCTTTACGGTTACATTTGAAACAGGAAAGCCCGACCTTTTACGGATTTGATGAATAATGCAGAATATTGAAATTTATACTGATGGTGCGTGTAGTGGTAATCCAGGTCCTGGTGGTTGGGGTGTAGTGATTTTAGGCAAGCCTGAGCCTCAGGAGCTTTGCGGTGGTGAACAGCAAACCACCAATAATCGGATGGAAATGACGGCGGTGGTTCAGGCTCTGGAGCTTTTTCCAGATGGGCAGGAACTTATTCTGTACACCGATAGCAGTTATGTTAAAGACGGCATTACGAAATGGATTCTGGGCTGGAAAAGAAACGGCTGGCGCACCAGCCAACGTAAAGCGGTGAAAAACCAAGACCTTTGGCAGGCTATTGACCAACAGACTATACGGCTTAAAGTCGATTGGCGTTGGGTTAAGGGTCATGCTGGCAACAGGTGGAATGAAAGGGCTGATGAGCTGGCGCGGAAGGGGCTATCTGAAGCGCGATAAATGGATATAGAAACACTTTTGAATGCCTACGCTTCTGGTATCTTTCCCATGGCGGAAAATGCCGAAGATGAGGGCTTTCACTGGATTAAGCCGCAAGAGCGCGGTTTGATCCCGCTTGATGAAGGCTTTCATGTCCCGCGTTCGCTGAAAAAAGCCATACGCGCACGTGGCTACAGGATTCAGTATAATCAGGACTTTGCCAAGGTCTTGGCGTTATGTGCAGGTGATCACGCCCTTAGTTGCCCACGCGAGAGCACCTGGATCAATGCTGATATTCGCCGCCTGTATCGGGAATTGCATCAAAAAGGCTTTGCGCACTCGCTGGAGGTCTATGATGAAAACACACTCATTGGCGGACTGTACGGAGTGGCTTTAGGCGGGGCATTTTTCGGCGAAAGTATGTTCTCTATCAAACGCGATGCCAGTAAAATCGCACTGGTGGCTTTAGTCGAACATCTCAGACTACGCGGTTTTGTTTTGCTCGATTGCCAATTTATCACGCCGCACCTTCAGCAGTTCGGGGCTTTTACGGTTTCGGGTGCAGATTATGATAGCCTATTGGAAGAAGCGTTGGGTTATCGGCGTAATTTTTGAAGACCCAGAATACTTAATCCAGCGCACAGCCCCCAAAACGACGCGCCAATACCGACAAAGGCGACACCTGAGGCGGTCACAACAAAAGTCGTGGTAGCCGCAAGATGTGTTTTGCGTTCTGAGACGCTTTGTACCAGCGCGCCCATAAATGGTCCTAACAGTGCAACGCCTGTAATACTGGCGATTAAAGACGGCGGAAAACTGGCGAGCATCCCCAGAAAGCCTGCTGCAAAGACCGCCAACAGAGCATAAGCCAGAGCATAAAAATATCCGACCTTCCAACGTTGACGCGGATCAGGGTGACAGTCTTCGCCAGCGCATATTGTGGCGGTAATTGCGGCCAAGTTGGTGCTTACCGCACCGAAAGGTGCGGTAAGGCCAGAGATGATTCCCGTACTCAGGATAATTCTTTGACTTGGAATGTCGTCATAGCCAGAAGCTTTCAGCACTGCAAATCCCGTGAGATTTTGCGAAACCATGGTCACCAGATAGAGCGGCAGGCCGATCCCGATTAAGGCCGAGAACTCG
>JAHDDM010000057.1 GCA_020629355.1 Rhodospirillaceae bacterium | reverse complement strand
ATGCAGCGCGCTGGTATAGAGTGGGCTGGCGACTCGTTTTTGGACTTCATCACCGTAATATACCGCACTGCCAGAAAAGCCCATGGTTTCGTATTCGGCCTGCATTTCTTCGAGTTCTTTAGCGTGGCGCGCCTTCAGGCCAACATGATAATGACCGCGTTTCAAGTCACACTGAATGTCGTGTTTTTGGCAGAGTTTTGCTATAAGATCAACGCCTTCAGCACTCATGCGCCACAGGTTGCGCGCGGTTTCGGGATCAGTATGCTTTGAAAGCCAGTCTAGGGATTTATTCAGTCCAACAATCATCTGTCCACCACTACGGCCTGAAGCACCCCAACCGATATGTCGTGCTTCGAGAACCGCGCAGTCAACGCCAGACTCTGCAAGGCTAAGGGCAGCAGAGCAGCCCGTCATGCCGCCACCGATGATACAGACCGTAACATCTCTGTCTTCCGAGACTGTAGGACGTATTGGCGCATCGTGCCTTGATGCGCTATAGTAGGAATGGGCGTCTAGTTTTTCCATTTTGGATAGCGTATTGTGATCGTCTTTTAACGGAGTAACCGCAATGAATGAAAAAGTAAACCACAACACGGAATATTGGCAAGAATTGGATCGTCGTCATCACCTGCACCCGTTCGTGGATACGGCAGAGTTGAACCTTGAGGGTGCAAAGATTATCAATAAAGCATCTGGTGTCTATGTTTGGGATACCGATGGCCAGAAATTTCTTGATGGAATGGCGGGGTTGTGGTGTGTCAATATGGGTTATAGTCAACCGTCATTGATTGCGGCAGCGACGGAGCAGATGACGAACCTCCCATATTATAATACTTTTTTCAAGACGGCGACGACACCACAGGCGGAACTGGCCGCAAAAATTGCAGAGGTTGCGCCAGAGGGGCTTGAGCATACTTTTTTCTCAAGTTCGGGTTCGGAGGCTAATGATACTGTTGTCCGTTTAGTGCGGCATTTCTGGCAGGTGCAAGGCTACGACAACAAGACCATTATTGTTAGTCGTGAAAATGCTTATCACGGCAGTACGATAGCGGGGTTGTCCCTTGGCGGCATGGCGACAATGCACGGGCAGGGTGGCGACATACTGCCAGATATAGTGCATATTCCGCAGCCATATTGGTATGGCGAGGGCGGTGATTTATCCCCTGAAGAGTTTGGTCTTGCGCGGGCACAGGAGTTGGAAAAAACTATTCTGGAGCATGGTGCGGATCGGATAGCAGCCTTTATTGGTGAACCGATACAGGGTGCAGGTGGTGTGATCGTACCGCCGGCAAGCTATTGGCCTGAGATTCAGCGTATTTGCCGAAAGTACGATATTTTACTGGTGGCAGACGAGGTCATTTGCGGCTTTGGGCGTACAGGTGCGTGGTTTGGTTCGGATGCGTTCAATATTCAGCCAGATTTGATGACTATCGCCAAAGGTTTATCTTCGGGGTATATGCCCATTTCTGGTGTGATTGTTGGGACACGGGTGGTGGATGTGATGACCCATCAATTTGGCAAATTTTTCCACGGCTATACTTATTCGGGTCATCCTGTTGCGGCGGCGGTGGCGCTGGCGAATATCGAATTGATGCAACAGACGAATATTATTGAGACATTACAAGAAGACACCGTGCCGTATTTTCAGGCCATGGTGCAACGTATTGGCAAACATTCTACTGTTGCAGCAGCAGAGGGTTTGGGGATGCTGGCGGGGTTTGCGTTGGTTGAGGATCGAGCCGAAGAATGCAGGGAATACTGTCTTGAAGAAGGCCTGATCATGCGCGCGGTAGGTTCTTTAAGGCTGGTGCTGTCACCGCCGTTGGTTATTTCGCGTGCAGAGATTGATGAGCTTGAAGAAAAAGTGATGAAGGCTTTAGACCGTTTAGCGAGCGAATAAAACTTAGGCTATCCAGTCGTCAGCACTCTGAATTTCGCTTAGTCCAACATTCTGATTTTTGCTCGAATGCAGCGCGAGTATCTTTGCTGCACCTGCACTGCCAAATTCATTGTTGGGATTGTTGAAGAAGTTTTCAGGACTATAAAAGGGCTGGATATGCCAGTACATCCGATAGCCTAGGTCATTCAGCATACGGAAAATTGCCTGAAAATCAGCTTCGTTGACACAGTTCACGAGCAGAGCGGGCTGGAAGCGGCTCAGGGTTTTTTGCGCGCCTTGCAGAATTGCCGGTTCACATTCAGGTGCGCAGACATGGAAGAAATGGCACTGGTCTGGCTCAAGGGCGTCAAGGGAATTCAAAGGCACTTCAGCACCGTCATAATGCGCCGACCAACCTTTCGAGACCATGCTGCCTGGTTCATCAGCATCAACGGGTACAAGGCGAGTTACACCAGGAAAAGCCCCTAGGGCATAACGGTAGCTGCTGACGTTATCGAGGTCATTCAGCAGCAGATTTGTGCCTAGAAGACGGTAGGATTCGCGGTACGGCTCGAAGGCGTGGATATGGCCGCCAGCGTTGAGCATGGGTGCAATCATCATGCAGTGCAGGCCGATATTGGCGGCGGCTTCAAAGACGATCCAGTCTGGTCTGATGAGTTGCGACAGTAGCTCTTGATCCCCGACAAGATATTCTCCGTATTGATGCAGAGCTGTGCCGACAAGTTGATCATGGTGATTATAGGCGGCTTTACCAAAGCGGGTCTCACGGATAGAAACCCGACTTGTCCGCACTTCAACAGGGGTTGGTGCGGCCTCAGGCTTAGTGGATTCCAAAATGTCTGTTTCGTTATCTGCTTCTTCTTCTATATCCTCGTGCAAAAGTTCTTCTATATTCAGATTCTGCCCTTCAAGGTGCTCTGCAAAGGCAGGCAGCTTGTGCCTGTATAGTAAAGTGATTGTTGGTGAAATTCTGAGGCTTTTCAGTTTCAACGCCTCAAAGAGAAGCCCAAGACTCTTGTGTGACTGCAACCGAATGAGACCACTACGCGGACTTAATATGATGTGCTGTTTAGGATCGCGAAAATTAAAATTATAATGTGAAAGAAAAATCGCCCCATTACGGTGGCACAGCTTGATCAGCTTGCGTAGTGACTCTTCGGGGTTGAGCATCCGTTCTGTCAGGGCGTAGGTACAGATTAGATCATAGCTTTCAGGTTGATGTTTTTCTTGGCTAGAGTTGAGAAGTGCATAGGTCTCTGCCTTGACTTCCATTGTCGCGAGTACCTTCGAGACGGGAACAAGTTCGCTTTCACAGCTGAGGACGCGGAGGTCTTTGATGTGCTTCTGAAATAGTCTGTGTAGGAGACGTGCTAAAAATTGCGGTAATTCGGTTTGAAGCTGAGGCAGGGTTCTTAGGAATTGAGAATCGTATAGATGCCGCGTTAATCCGCGCGGTGTGAGGTTGTCAAAACCGTGATGAAAGATCAGACCGCAAGTTTCGCAGCGCCAATAGGTAATCGGCGGATTGCCGCGCAATTCGTCGGGCAGTTTATCAGCGCGGCTATAGGGAACGAAACCAGTATCGACGAGACTAAAGGATAGGTCAGGCTTGACGTTGATTCTTATCGACTGTTGCGCTGGTACGGTTTTGAATTGAACAGCACTATGCGGCGATTTACAGGTAGGACAGCTTATGCCAGCAATGGTGCGATTATCATTGCTGGCAAGGTAGGGCTGTTCAAAGGGACTATTCATATACCAAGACCTATAGAAACCTAAGGTTTGATGCAATAGTAATCACGGGTTAGCGCTGTTGATTTTGCCAGTTGGGATGCAGCCATGGTTTGTCAATGGCTGCTGGCAGAGGTGGTTTTTTCAGAATACAGTCGCTGATTTTTTCGGCAGTCATGATGCCTGGTCCGTTGAGATTACCATTGGTGATACGTGGAAACACCGAGCAATCGACAACGCGTAAGGCTTGCACGCCGATGACACGACCCTCAGGGTCAACCACAGTATTCGGGTCATCTGGATTACCCATTCTGCACGTGCCACAGGGATGATAGGCACTTTCAGCATGTTCACGGATAAAATCATCCAGAGCCTCATCGGACTGTACAGCTGCACCAGGTTGAATTTCATGTTTGACATAAGGTGCGAAAGCGTCTTGGGCAAATATCTCGCGGGTGAGGCGGATACATTGCCGAAAGTCATTCCAGTCCTGTTGTTTAGACATATAGTTGAATTGAATTTTGGGCTTTGTCTCAGCTATAGCTGAACGTAAAGTCACGTGGCCGCGTGATTCTGAGCGCATGGGCCCAACGTGGGCTTGGAAGCCGTGACCCTCTGCTGCTGCTTGACCGTCATAGCGCACGGCAATGGGCAGGAAGTGGAATTGAATATCAGGGTAATCGACTCCCGCGCGCGAGCGCACGAAGGCTGCACTTTCAAAGTGGTTTGATGCGCCCAGTCCTGTTTTGGTGAACAGCCATCTGGCGCCAATCACTGCCTTGGAAAGAAGATTCCAATGTTTATAGAGCGTTATCGGTAACTTCGAGGCCATTTGGATATATAACTCCAGATGATCCTGTAGATTCTGTCCAACGCCAGCGCGATGCACCAGAGGCGTAATACCGTGACTTTTCAGGTGTTCTGCATCACCAATGCCCGAAAGCATCAAGAGTTTTGGCGAATTGATCGAGGATGCTGCAAGAATAACTTCGCAATCGGCATGAATCTGTTGGATACCGCTTTTTGTGGCGATTTCGACACCAATGGCTTTTGTGCCTTCAAAAAGAACTTTTTGCGCTAGACCCCGCACCAGAGTGCAATGCGGATATTTCAGGGCAGGGCGCAGATAGGCATTCGCCGCAGACCATCGTCTGCCTTGCCAGATCGTCTGTTCCATTGCGCCGAAGCCTTCTTGTTTTTCGCCATTATAGTCTTTGGTGGTTTCGTAGCCCGCTTGTTTTCCAGCCTCGACAAAGGCATGGAATAACGGGTTTAGGCGTTTGCCGCGACTGATATGCAGAGGCCCTGAATCCCCGCGCCAATGCGCATCTCCGCCGTGTCCTCCATCATGCCAGCATTCCATGCGGCGGAAATAGGGCAGAACATCGGCATAGCTCCAGCCTGTCGCGCCTGTTTCAGCCCAATGATCAAAATCTTTGGCGTGGCCGCGGACATAAACCATCCCGTTGATCGAGGATGAACCCCCAATAACCTTACCGCGCGGAGTCGCTAATTGCCGCCCCCCTAGATATGGTTCGGGTTCACTGCTATAGCCCCAGTCATAGCACGGCATATTCATGGGATAGGACAGTGCAGCAGGCATTTGAATAAATGGTCCTGCATCTGTGCCGCCATATTCAACGATAATGACGGATTTTCCTGCCTCCGCAAGGCGCAAAGCAGTGACGCAGCCGGCCGAACCCGCGCCGATAATCACGTATTCTGCTTTGGTGCGCATCAGAACGGTGCCTCCACGGGCGAGGTGGCGACAAAGACCGTCTTGCGTTCTGTGTAATGCTCTACGGCGGCTTTCGAGTTCTCGCGCCCGATACCTGAGGCTTTACTGCCGCCAAAAGGCGCTTCTACTGGTGCGATATTATAGGTATTGATGTAGCATGTTCCAGCGGCGAATTTGGCTGCAATACGATGCGCGCGGGTGAGGTCTTGGGTAAAGACACCCGCTGCCAAACCGAATTCTGTTGCATTTGCGCGGCGTATGACTTCTTCTTCATCGGAAAACTCTAGCACGGAAAGTACAGGGCCAAAAATCTCTTCACGCGCGATGGTCATGTCATCGGTCACATCCGAAAACACTGTAGGTTGAATGAAGTAGCCAGAGTTTTCGATAGCATGACCGCCGCACACAAGAGTCGCCCCCTCGTCAATGCCTTTCCGAATATAGTCCAAGACTATCGCGCGTTGTTTCGCCGAGGCCATGGGGCCGAAATTGGTCTTGGGATCAAGCGGATCACCAATGATGATATTTTCCAGCCGTGCAGTGAGGCGTGCAATGAATTTTTCACGGATATTTTTGTGGACAAAGACCCGTGTCCCGTTGGAGCAGACCTGACCACTGGAATAGAAATTCGCCAATATTGCTCCGCTTACGGCATTTTCGATATCGGCATCATCAAAAATAATCAAAGGTGATTTTCCGCCAAGTTCCATGGTGACGTGTTTCATGCCTTGTGCAGCGGTGGCGTAGACTTTCTTGCCCGTGGGTACAGAACCTGTAAGCGAAACTTTTGCTACCCTAGGGTCAGAGACCAGAGCATGACCAACCTCGCCCATACCTTGTATGACATTATACAGACCATCTGGTGCGCCGGCCTCTGTCAGTATTTCGGCGACCTTTAAGGCGGAAAGCGGTGTGGTTTCCGAGGGCTTGAAGATCATACTATTGCCGCACGCTAAAGCAGGTGCGCCTTTCCAGCAGGCAATTTGGGTGGGATAGTTCCATGCGCCGATACCAACACACACGCCTAAAGGCTGGCGTATCGTGTAGGCAAAGTTGCCACCAAGTGGGATATATTCGCCAGTGATAGAAGCTGCAAGGCCGCCAAAATATTCCAAGGCATCCGCGCCAGAGGTGGCATCGGCCACCAAGGTTTCTTGAATAGGTTTCCCCGTATCAAGGGTCTCTATTTCTGAAAGCAGGTCATTGCATTGCCGCATAATATCAGCAGCACAGCGTAAGACTCGCCCACGCTCTGTGGCAGAATATTCTGCCCAGACCTTCTGTGCCGCCTGTGCACTCACAAGTGCCTGTTCGATAATATCGGGTGTTGCGGCATGAATCTCCGCAATGACTTCGCCATTGGCAGGATACATCACCGCGATTTTTTCGCCCTTTGTATCTTCGATATACTGTCCGTTAATATAGTGGCTGGCAGGGGGCTGTGCGTGCATGAGTGGTTTTCCGATTAGCGTTGTAGAAAAATGGGCTGTTGCATGGTCTCTGGTATGGTGACATTAAGCAGATTCAGGATTGTCGGTGCAAGCTGGCGTTGATCCAGCAAAGTCTTATGATCAATTATAGGCAGTGCTGTGCCAAAATAATACAGAGCAAAATCCTGTTGATCGGGATGTTGTCCACCGTGGTGGCCACGGTCATCTTGACCGTGATCGGCAGTGACCATCACTTCATAGCCCATCTTTTGCCAAAGCGGAATATAGCGCGCCAAGGTTTCATCCATCTGCATACAGGCCTGATCCATTTCGGGACAGGAATGCGCAAAGCGATGTCCCATACTGTCGAGGGTACAGGTATGTAAGATACCGTAATGTAAGCCGAAACGTTGACAGAGCATACTGAGTGTCGCGCATAAGTCTTCATCTGATGGAGTCATTTGATTAGCGTGATCGTAGCCCGTCATGGTGTGGAATCGTCCGTGATGGATATTGGGGCTATTAGGCAAGTCATATTCGATATCTTCGATGATATTAAAAGGCGCGCGATGAAAAAAC
>JAHDDM010000056.1 GCA_020629355.1 Rhodospirillaceae bacterium | reverse complement strand
TATCGCCTGCTTTGTACAGTGCGGAACCGATACCAAAGCCTGTTGCGCCTGCTGAAATCCATTCTGCAATCTGGTCTGGTTTGGCACCGCCCACTGCAATACAGTTTAGTCCTGTGGGCAAGACCGCCTGAATTGCTTTCAAGCCCTGAGGTTGCAGAATATCACCAGGGAAAAATTTTAATCCATCCGCGCCAGCATCCAGAGCCGTAAAGCATTCCGTGGGAGTCATGACACCGGGAAAAGATAGCATTCCAGCAGTTTTTGTTGCTGTAATGACCGCAGGATTACAATTCGGCGAGACCACCATTTCCGCGCCAATATCTGCCAGGGTCTTCACCTGTTCGAGATTCAATACAGTGCCCGCGCCAAATATCCCTTTGTTTTTGAAGTTTTTCAAAAGAATCTCGATGCTCTGAAACGGTTCAGGAGAATTCATCGGCACCTCGATAGATGCAATTCCAGCATCCAACAGAACTTCTGTGATGGGAATAACCTCGTGCGGATGAATGCCGCGTAGAATGGCGATAAGATTTCTCATGCCCGAAATGCCCGTGTTAAGCCGCGTAAGCAGAGCTTCTCGCCACATGCGTTGCGTGTGTTGATCCCTATCTCGTTAAAGGCCAACTGGTACAGTCGTGCCAGAGTGTTCGAACCAATAATCACCACTTCGTTCTCGTGCCAGAGGTCACGAGTGGAAGCAAGTTCTGCCCCAATGAGAGTACCAGAAATATATGCGATACCGTGGCCTTCGGTATTTTTCAGCAGATGTTCAGCGCGCACCGAAAATAACTTTGACAGCAGATTCTCAGGGGCTTTAAGCCCTTGAGATACCGCGCTTAGAAAGTGCATATCGCTCCAGCTACCGAGACTGTGGCGTAAAATAGAATGCTCTGTCAGCAGTGCAAATATCTCGCCCGTCATCACAGTTTGAAAGCGCGGAATCTGGCCTTGATTGAGGCTAATCCATTTGGAATGCGTTCCAGGCAGACAGAGCGTTCCGACAAAGTCTGGCTCGTCTGTTAAAAAGCCAGCGACTTGGGTTTCTTCACCGCGAAGAACATCGGCGGGTGCGTTCTGATTCAACCCTGAAATAATGCGTACTGTAATACGTGCATCCTGTGTTGGAACGTCAATATAGTCCGTTGCTGGACAGGTAGGCACAGTAGAGTAGGGGGCTTCACACCAGCCTTGTTTTGCCCCGACCATGCCACAGGCGATAATCGGCATCACCTCATTGCCAAGCCAGTTCTGAATATGGCTGAGCAAAACCGTCTCGAAATCTTCAGCTTTCAGCGAGGCCATGCCTTGGTTGGACTGGCGTGCTTCAACAATATTGTCCTGTGCGTCCATGCCCCAAAGACGCAAATTCGTTGTCCCCCAATCTATGGCAATCCAGCTAATCATCCGCTTACCACCACGCCACCATCGACGATCAAGACTTGCCCTGTCATCATTCTTGATGCTGTGCTGGCAAGGAATACAGTGGGTTCGATCATGTCCTCAACGTATAGGTGTTCTTTCAGGCACTGCTTGTCAAGGTGGGTTGCCAGAGCCTCAGGGGTGCTCCATTGATCAAGTTGCTTTTGGGTTAAGACCCAGCCAGGTACGAGTGCATTGACGCGAATATTGTGCTCGCCAAGTTCACGGGCAAAAGCACGGGTTAAGCCGGTAATGGCAGCATTGGCGGCGACATAGGCGGGAAATCCCGCTATTCCCATCATGTAACTCCCAGAGGAATAGTTGATGATTGCCCCGCCGCCATTTTTGGCCATTTGTGGTGCTATGGTCTGAGTAGTGAAGAAATACGGACGCAGATTGATGGCATGGTTCTGATCCCAATCCTCGACTTTGAGGTCAGCGAGGGTATGGCGAACGTCATTACCAGCATTGTTCACCAGAATATCAATATCGCCGTGTTGGGCGTTGGCAGACGCGATAGCCTGTTGCAGAGCCTCTATATCGCTGAGATCACAGGGGATAAAGTAGGGTTTCTGTCCCGTTTTTTGCTGCATTTCTGCAAGGAACGCATCAGCGTTGGAGCGTTGTACGAAGCTCACCTTTGCGCCTTGTTTCAGAAAACCCTCGCTGAGCGCTGCGCCAATGCCCGAACCGCCGCCCGTGATAAAGACGTGTTTGTCCTGAATATCGGGGAAAATTGCTGTATTCATAGTATTTTTCCTTCAATAACCCAGCAGGAACAAGGTAATGACCACGGTAGCAGGATACCATGTCCCATAAGATACTGCCCACTTGCGGTAAGATTTTGTGATTTTAGCAAAGGAGTGCCACGGGATAAAGGATGCGTATCCTCGCGGTTTATCAGGCGAATTCCGTAGTGCCGTTCTGACTCAAGGCTGGCAAGGCGTATCGTTGCTTTCGAGGCATAAGATATTGGCCTGCATCAGCCAGTCACGGTTGGCTTTCCACCATTGGGTGATTGCGCCTACCCGCATGAGCAACGCCCGCAAGAATTGTCGTCGCCAGTAAAGAGACGAGTGATGTTTTCAGCATATTTTTCTCCTTATGATTATAGTTTCATTATATGAAACTTGGTTTTAACTATTGATACTTAGCCATAAGAAAGAGTATGAGTCAAACATTATGTTAGACAAAAACAGCAACCAAGGCGGCACTGTGGGCAAGGCTCTTGCGATCCTTGATGTTGTCGAATCCTTTGGTACACCAGTGCGCTTTAACGATATTCTGGCAAAAAGCCCGTATCCTAAGGCTTCGACCTATCGTTTTCTGCAAACGCTTACTCAGCAGTCGATGCTGCATTTCGAGGAAGAGACGGGACTATATTCTTTGGGTTCGCGGCTGGTGCGTTTGGCGCATTCGGCCTGGCGACAGGCTTCGCTTGCGCCAATAGCTGCGCGGTATCTTGATCGATTGTCCGCCATGACCTCCGAGACCATTCATTTGGCACAGCTTGATGGGGCGCAGGTGCTGTATCTGGACAAGCGCAATGCCAACCGCCCGATTGAGATGTTTTCGGATGCGGGCAAAATTGGCCCTGCTTACTGTACAGGCGTAGGTAAGGCGATGCTGGCGTTTCTGTGTCCTGAGCGGCAAAAGCGGATCGTTTCCCAGCAGAGTTTTTATCGTTATACTGAGCACACTATTACACAGGCGAGTACTTTGATGCAGGAACTTGCTGAAATACAAAAAATCGGTGTAGCCTTTGACCGCGGGGAACATGAGGCCAATATTATCTGTATTGCCGCGCCAATTTTAACCCCGAATCAGCGTGTTATTGGTGGTATTTCTATTACGGGTTCGCTGAACCGTATGACTGTGCAGACACTTGAGGGCTACTCAGGCCGCGTACAGGAAACGGCAAGGCAGATTGGCAATGATGCCGCGCAATGGATGTTTCCACATACCGAGGGGAAGTGATAATGTCTGGTGTTCCCCTAAAGCAGACAGTGAAGAAATACGGCAATATCGAGGTCATTCACGGGGTTGACCTTTTCGTTATCGGCGGTGGTATCAACGGAGCGGCGATTGCTCGCGATGCAGTAGGGCGCGGACTTACAGTTGCGCTGGCGGAACAGGCCGACTTGGCTTCAGGCACGTCTTCTGCCTCGACAAAGTTAATTCACGGCGGCTTGCGCTATCTTGAGCATTTTGATTTTAACCTTGTTCGGCATTCTTTGTCAGAACGCGAGGTGCTGTATCAGAATATGCCGCATATCACTTGGCCTTTGCGCTTTGTCCTGCCGATTGATTCTACAGTGCGTTATCAGATGCTTGGGGGTAAAGGCCGCAAGCCGTCTTGGCTGGTTCGGTTCGGGCTGTTTCTGTATGATCATTTGGGCGGGCGGGAAATTTTACCACCAACGGCGCGTTTAGAGCTTGATAGTGGCTTTATGTTATCGCCAGAGTATTGTTTTGGCTATGAATATTCCGATGTTTGGATACAGGATTCTCGTGCGGTGGCTCTGTTGGCGCAGGATGCCCAAAGTCGCGGTGCGGAGATAATGACCTATACAAAGGTCATCCAGTTAGAACGCTTTGCTGATTATTGGCGCATCACTACGGAATCTTGTGAGGGGACACGGATCTTTCAGGCAAAAACTTTAGTTAATGCGGCTGGTGCTTGGGTGCAGGAGGTCACTCAAGGCCTGGCAGGTGTATCTGCATCCACAGAAATATCTTTAGTCAAAGGCAGTCATATCGTCACCAGACGTTGGTTTGATCACGACAAGAGTTATATTTTTCAAGGCCGTGATGGGCGGATTATGTTTGCGATTCCTTACGAGGGCGATTTTACGCTATTTGGCACGACGGAACTTCTGCACGAAGCCCCTGATGATCCAGCAGAATGTAGCGATGAAGAAATGGACTATATCTGTTGCTTTGTTTCGGAATACTGTGCCGAGCCAGTCACACCCAAAGACGTTGTTTGGCATTTTTCAGGCATACGAGCCTTGATCGGAGACGCAGAAAATATGACCGCGACCACGCGAGACTACACGTTGTTTTTGGACACTGAACAGGCAACAATACTCAGCGTCTATGGCGGCAAGATCACCACGCACCGTAAACTGGCTGAAGATGCGCTTGCAAAGCTTGGATGCGACCATAATGCGGGCTGGACAAAAGATAGTCCCTTGCCTGGTGGTGACTTTGCCTATCAGGAGACTCAGAAATTACTGGCAGATTATAGCGCGCGATACAGTTTTGCCGATGCTGGCTGGATTGCTCGGCTCTTCAAGCATTATGGCACGAATATTCCTTTAATCTGTCAGGATGCGACTTCGTATGCAGATTTGGGGCTGGAGTTTGGCGGTGGCCTGTATCAGGCCGAGGTAGACTATCTTCTGGAGTACGAATTTGTGCGTACTGCCAGTGATATATTATGGCGACGAACAAAACTAGGCTTGCGGCTGGATGCGGCACAGGTGGCTGTGTTGGAAGATTATTTGAAAGGCTAAAAAATGACTCATATTCTTGCGATTGATCAAGGCACAACCTCGACCCGTTCGGTGATTTTTGATGCTGAAATGAAACCCATTGCCAGCGCGCAGCAGGAATTTCAGCAATATTATCCGAATTCTGGTTGGGTGGAACACGACCCCGAGGAGATTTTGCGTACGGTCACCACCACCATGCGCGATGTTCTGGCACAGGCAGAGGTGCAGATAGCCGCAATAGGGATCACCAACCAGCGCGAAACGGTGCTGGTGTGGGATAAAGACACGGGAAAAGCGGTCTATCCTGCTATTGTCTGGCAAGACCGACGCACGGCAAAGCATTGTGCAGGATTGCAAAAGGCAGGTGCGGAAGATCAGATAGCAAAGACCACAGGCCTGTTGCTTGATCCGTATTTTTCGGCTTCAAAAGTCGCGTGGATACTGGATCACGTAGAGGGCGCACGGCAGAAGGCCGAGGCAGGACAGCTTTTGTTTGGTACGATAGATAGCTTTCTTATCTGGTCTTTAAGCGGTGGGGAAAATCACGTCACCGATGCCACCAATGCCGCCCGTACCATGCTGTATGATATTCACCAGCACCAGTGGTCAAGTGATATGTGTGCTTTGTTGAATATCCCGATGCAGATGTTGCCAGAGGTCAAGAATTGCGCAGATCATTTTGCAGATATTGCCATTGAGGGCGTAACCGTGCCGATTTTGGGTGTGGCTGGTGATCAACAGGCTGCTGCGATGGGGCAAGGCTGTTTCGCGGCGGGAATGCTGAAATCCACCTATGGCACGGGGTGTTTTGCACTGCTGAACACGGGTGCGACAGCAGTGCGGTCTTCGAATCGTCTTTTAACGACTATAGCTTATCAACTGGATGGTGAAGTGACCTATGCTCTGGAAGGTTCGGTTTATATTGCGGGCGCGGTGGTGCAGTGGCTTCGGGATGGTTTGGGTATTATTGATGATGCCCCCTGTACTCAAGCTCTTGCAGAACAGGCCGATCCCCATCAAGAGGTCATTCTGGTTCCTGCCTTCACGGGCTTGGGCGCGCCGTACTGGAACTCAGAATGTCGCGGGGCAATTTACGGGCTTGAGCGTTCCAGTGGGGCAAAAGAGCTGGCAAGAGCTGCTTTGCAATCGGTGGGCTATCAGACCAGAGACCTCGTTGAGGCCATGAAAGCCGATGTGCCAGAACTGGATGTGCGCTTGCGGGTAGATGGTGGCATGGCAGCGAATGATTATGCCATGCAGTTTATCGCTGATATTACGGGGGCGCGGGTGGAAAAACCCGCATTGTTGGAAACCACGGTATTGGGTGCGGCGTGGCTAGCGGGGATGCAGGCGGGGATATATCCCTCGCGGCAGGACTTGATGCAAACATGGCAGGCAGAAAAAAGCTATCGCCCGAACCTTGATCCTATGCTTCGCGAAGCCCAATACGCAAAATGGCAAAAGGCCGTGGCAGCAACGCTGTCTGTTTGATCATGCTTCACGCCGTGTGCAGGCAGTATCCAGTGCAGTATTGAAATCCTGAGCAGTCATTTTTTGCTTTAATGCGCGGTGCACCAACCCTGCCATGCTTTCGGGAGCGTTGCCGCCGATGGGTGGGTCACTATCAAGGTTTGTGGGGAAGGCATAGCCCTCAGCTGAGGCCGCGATAATGGCGTGTTGTTCTTCAGGGGTGAAATCTTCTGCACACAGAACGGGATACAGCTTGCGGCACAGAAGGGCGCGGTTGACGCTTTCCATTGCACGCCCAAAGGCCGAGGAAACCTGAAGCAGGTTTACCATACGGTGTATGTCAATCGAGCGATTTTCCCCCGCCGCATGGAACAGGGCAGGGTTGAAGAACACGGCATCACCTTTGCTTAGCGGTAATTGAACGTAGTTTTCTTCAAAATAATCGCGGAAATCCTGACGGTGAAAAGCCAGATAGCCTGCTGGATAGTTTTGTGAAAACGGCAGCAGTTTCGTTGCGCCGCTTTCGATGGGTATATCCAGATGCGCTATCGCGCCTTGTAAGGTTAGGCTGGCTGATAATTCATGGACATGGGCGGGATATTGCGCGGCCATTTCAGATTTTTGAAAGCCTAGATGATAATCGCGGTGGGCAGATTGTGCTGCACCACCAGGATGTACCAGATTTAATTGCGCCGTCATTTGATAGTTCGGCCCTAGCCAGCTTTCGCACAGCCAATCAATACAGGGATTCGCAAAATAATGCGCAAAGGTCTCAGGAGACTTGTCGCCTAATTTTTGCAGGCTGTTCCAGATACGGTCATTCGCACCAGCCTTGGCAAAGTGGTCTCCCGCACCTGCACCAGCGGCTTTTTCCTCAGAGATGATGGTCTCGAAGGCGTGGCTTGCGCGATCAATGGCGGCATGATCACGGCAGGCATTTTTCAGCACCACCACACCCGAACCCGATAACAGATTTTGCGCCCATTCTGCCATATAATTGCGGCGGTT
>JAHDDM010000055.1 GCA_020629355.1 Rhodospirillaceae bacterium | reverse complement strand
ACACAGCGATTCATAATGCAGAACGACCCACCACCAGCGAGTTTCTTGAACTTGACCAGTGCAAAATCGGGCTCAATGCCGGTGGTGTCGCAATCCATGACCATGCCAATTGTACCCGTTGGCGCAATCACGGTGACCTGTGCGTTACGGTAGCCATGTTTTTTACCAAGCTTTAGGGCGCGATCCCAAGCTGCTGTTGCAGCAGTGATCAAGGGTTGATCAGGGCAAGAGGCATGCTCCAGTGCAACAGGCAGGATAGAGACCCCTTCGTAACCTGTTTTTTCGCCATATGCGGCGCGGCGGTGGTTACGGATAACGCGCAACATATGTTCAGCATTATCGCCATAGCCGGCAAATGCACCCTGTTCAGCAGCAATTTCGGCACTTGTAGCATAGGACTCACCAGTCATCAGCGCACTGATACCACCACACAAAGCACGTGCAGCGTCACTATCGTAGGCCAGACCCAAATTCATCAACAGGCCGCCAATATTGGCATAGCCCAATCCTAGAGTACGGAAACGCCATGAGCCATCGGCAATCTCCTGCGAGGGATATTGCGCCATAGTCACGGCAATCTCCAGGGTTAGAGTCCACAACCGCACAGCATGGCTAAAGCCTTCGAGGTCAATGCTGCCATCGGACTGCACGAAATGCACCAGATTCAACGAGGCCAAATTACACGCGGTATCATCAAGGAACATATATTCCGAACAGGGGTTTGAGCCATTGATCCGTCCCGAAGCAGGACAGGTATGCCAATCATTGATGGTGGTGTCGAATTGCAGACCAGGATCAGCACAGAGCCAAGCGGCCTCGGCTATTTTTTGCCATAAATCCCGTGCAGGAATGGTCTTGGCAGTTTTTCCATCAATACGGTTCACCAAGTCCCAATCACTATTGTTTTCCACCGCTTGACGGAAGGCTTCGGTGACGCGCACACTATTGTTGGCGTTTTGACCAGAAACGGTGCGATAGGCTTCACCATCCCAATCGGCATCAAAGACATCAAACAGAATCTCGCTAAAGCCTTGACGGGCAAATTCGATGGTGCGCTGAATATAGTTCTCTGAGACAAAGGCTGCACGCGCTGCCAAAATCGCTTTTTTCAAAACAGGGTTTTTCGTTGGCTCAAAACGGTCATCACCCTCGCTGTCCTGAATGGCACTCATCACCGCATTCAGATGCAGGCTGTTGAGTTTCGATCCCGTGACCAAAGCCGCAACCTTATGTTCTTCTTCGGTTTTCCAACGGATAAAATTCTCGACATCGGGATGATCAATATTGACAATGACCATCTTTGCGGCACGTCTGGTTGTGCCGCCAGACTTGATTGCTCCAGCAGCACGGTCGCCAATTTTCAGGAATGACAGCATTCCAGAGGACTTGCCCCCACCAGAGAGATTCTCGCCCTCGCCACGCAAGGTCGAGAAGTTCGATCCCGTGCCTGAACCATATTTGAACAGACGCGCTTCGCGTTGCCACAGATCCATAATCCCGCCGTGATTGACCAGATCATCGGATACGGACTGGATAAAACAGGCATGAGGTTGCGGACGTTCATAAGCCGAGCTTGAGGCTTTTATCTCGCCAGTCTTATGATCAGGATAGCTATGGCCTTGAGCAGGGCCATCAATACCATACGCCCAATGTAATCCAGTGTTGAACCATTGTGGTGAATTTGGCGCAGCCATTTGTTTTGCCAGCATGAAGCGCATTTCGTCATAATAGGCTTTGGCATCCGATTCAGTGCTGAAATAGTCGTATTTCCAGCCCCAATAGGTCCAGGTTCCTGCCAAACGATCAAAGACTTGCTGTCCGCTTTCTTCACCTGTTGTACGAGAACCTTCGGGCAATTTCGCAAGAGCGGTATCATCAGCAACATGCCGCGATAACCAGACTGGAACACCCGCCTCTTTCACGCGCTTTAACTTTGTCGGCACACCGCGCTTGCGGAAATATTTATGCGCCAAAACCTCAGAAGCGGTTTGTGACCAGTGTTGTGGCACTTGAACACCATCCTGTTGGAACACCAAGTCACCATTCGGTTTGGTCAACAGACAATTGACCGATTTGAACGCCATGTCAGCATAAACATCTTGCGATTTAGAAGTGAAATGGCGTGCTATTTTCATCGTGGCTCTCCTGATTCTGGAACGGATACTACTTAATTTTTTCGCGTCACTGCCCTTTCCTTCAGCATTGCTGCAAAAGGCGCGACTCCCGAAGAGTTCATTAGGCAATTTTGTTGAGGAAAAGGCTACATTGAGCAACTGATCATCTGAGATCATGTATAAACAATCTCATCGAATCCGCGCAAGAGGAAAAACGCCTATCTAGTGTTTTTGTGCATTATACATACTATATACGGTGTCTTTGGGGATAAATCTGGGGATAACCTAATGATAAAAACCGTGATTTCAAAGGGATAGATTTTCCAATTCATCGATCATTTCTTCGATGACCTGTAAACCATGATTCCAGAAATTTGGGTCTTTGGCATCGAGTCCAAAAGGCTTCAGTAATTCATCGTAGCGTTTACTGCCGCCAGCCTGCAACAGGGCAAGATACTGTTCGGTAAAATCGGGGTTGCCCTGTCGATAGACCCCATATAGAGCATTCACCAGACAGTCGCCAAAGGCATAGGCATAGACATAGAATGGCGAGTGAATAAAGTGCGGCACATAGCCCCAAAGATTGCCGAATTCTTCATCAAAATCGAATATGGGCCCAAGGCTTTCCTGCGCAACATCACGCCAAATCTGGCCTAACTGTTGTGGAGATAGCTCACCACTACGGCGGGCGTCATGGACACGAATCTCGTAATCCAGAAAACTAATTTGGCGCACCACGGTATTCAACATATCTTCGATTTTCCGCGCCAACAGAGTCGTTTTCTGTTCTGGTGAAGTACAATTTTGCAATAGGGTCTCAAAACTAAGCATTTCACCAAAGACCGAAGCGGTCTCAGCCAGAGTAAGCGGGGTTTGAGATTTCAGATAGCCCTGTTCTGCTGCCAGCACCTGATGCACACCGTGGCCTAATTCATGGGCGAGGGTCATCACATCGCGCCCCTTGCCTTGGTAGTTCAACAGAATATACGGATGTGCCGAAGGTACGGTGGGGTGGGCGAATGCCCCGCCCGCCTTGCCTGGTCTGGCGGCAGCATCAATCCAGCCATTGTGAAAGAATTTCTCGGCAATTGCGCCAATTTTTGGGCTAAAGCCATGATAGGCTCTCAGCACCAATTCTTGCGCATCCGCCCAATCCACCGTGGTTTCCTTATCATGCGGCATGGGGGCGAGACGATCCCAATGTTGCAGGCGCTCCAGTCCCAACAGGCGCGCTTTGATGGCATAATAACGATGCGCCAGACGAGGGTAGGCCGACTTGACGGCATCACGGAGCGCATCAACCACTTCATCTTCGATCAAATTGTCAAGATTCCGACTTGAGATAGGCCTCTTGAAGCCGCGCCAGTCGTCTTCAATGGCTTTATCTTTTGCCAGTACATTGGTGATACTGGCCAAAATATGCTGATGCTTGCCCAATTCCGTGGTCAGGGACTGTGCCGCATCACGGCGAATGGTACGATCAGGGTCAGACAAAAATTTCAAGATTTCTGATTGCGTGTATTCTTTATCCCGCATGATAAAACGCATGGCGGCAGTGGTTTCGTCAAACAGGCGTATCCATGCTGCACGTCCCGTAAGGCTCTTTTGTGCCAAAAGCTGTTCTTCACGCTCTGGCAACTCAAAAGGCTTGCTGGCGCGTAAATCCTGCAACCAGGAATCATAATATGCCAGAGCAGGAGACGTATCAAGCTGTTGTTGAACCTGCTCAGGGGCAAGCGCATTGAGCTCAAGGCTGAAAAATACCAATTCCTGCCCCATTAGGGTCAATTTCTCCAGAAGATGCTGATAATGCGCCCCACGTGCAGGGTCTTCCATATTCTCCGTATGCAACAGCCCTGCATAGCTGCCGATGCGGCCTATGTCTTCACTAATAGACTCAAAAGCCGCAATGGCCTCTGCCAGAGCATCACCAGATAATTCCTGAAGTTTACCACGATATTGTGCCGTAAAATCAGCGATTTTTGCCTCTAAGGGCGTGAAGTCTGGTTGCCAAAAACCAGAATCGGTACGGCTGTCACCGAAATTCTCGTCAATCAGTTCGTCAACATTCCATTGTGGCAAGGTGTGCTTGTTCATTATGTCTGGTCTTTCTGTTTTTGTCGTGCCGCAAGAGCAGCGATTTTTTCTGCCGTTGCTTCGGTTTGGTATTTGGCTTTCCAGTCTGCATAAGGCTCGCCGTAAATTATGGCGCGTGCGGTTGCCTTGTCCAGCGTCACATCCTGTTCCGCCGCCGCCGCTTCGTACCATTTCGACAGACAGTTGCGGCAAAAGTCCGCTAATAGCATCAAGTCGATATTTTGCACTTCCGTATGCTGCTGGAAATGCTGTACTAATCGTCTGAAAGTCGCAGCTTCAATAGCAGTACGCTGGCTCGCCGACATCAAGGGAAGTTTCCGAATTTCTGGCGTAATGGGACAGCCAACCGAACTGTCTGCTGGAATTTCTGCAAGAATATGCGCCACCTGACGACAATCTTGTGCAATCTGTTCTTTCAAGGCGTCAATACCTGCAAAAGTCACCTCAGGGCGGATATAATCCAGCAGCGCAATACGGATGGTCTGGCTATAAAGGTCTTCATCGAAATCAAACAGATATGCCTCATACATCAAGCCACGGTCTGCCACGCTAGGCCGCAAGCCCCAATTAATGGCAGCATCAAAAACACGACCATCATTCAGGCGCACACGACCAGCATAGACCCCCAATTTGGGTCGTATCTGATTCAGCATTGGACGCACATTCGCGGTGGGGAAACCTAATTCTCGACCAGTTTGCTCGTTGCGAAAGACCGTGCCTGTCACTGTAAAGGCATGACCCATCATCGTATTGGCCAGACGGGTCTCGCCAGTACCTAATAAAGCGCGAATTTTTGTCGAGGAATAGGCCACCCCTAAATCATTATCGAACACCTCATGCACCACTATCGTGTCAAACTCTGAACGATGCTGCAAAGCATCAACATTGCCCTCGCGGTGCTGCCCAAAGCCAAAGTCTTCGCCAACAACCACCGCAGAAACACCCATATCCGCCAATAAAATTCGTTCGATAAAATGCAAAGCCTTCAGTTCGGTAAAATCGGCATCAAAGGGCTGCATCACGACAAAATCAAACCCCAGCCCTTGAAATAGATCACTACGCTGCTGCTTTGGTGTTAGTAGAAATGGCTCTGGTTTCTGGGCAAAAAACAATCGCGGATGCGGCTCAAAGGTTAAAACCCCCAAAGGGCATTCGTGTTCTGTAGCATAGGCACGCACAGCTTCGATTAAAGCATGATGTCCTAGATGAACACCATCAAAATTTCCAATCATGATCACCGCACCACGATGCTCAGGATGAAGCTTTGTTGTTCGATACAGTCTCATTTTCGTATTATGCTCCTCGACGGTTACGTTTGCGCGCCCGACCTTGCCCCAAAGCATCCCGCTTGGCACGCAATTCCTGCAAGATAACCATGCGCCCTGGATTATCAAGCTTTGGCCAATCACGAATCTGCTGCAAAGTCCGCAAACAGCCGATACAGTGTTCTTTGTGCTCATCGAGTGCGCAAATACCCTTGCATGGTGACGGCAGTGGCGGCAGGGCATTAGAGGACATGAGGCACATTTCGCATGGTTGTTTACTGTCTCACTACATTTGAGTCGCCTATGATGCAAGCAGACTTCTTATCAGGGCTTACATTCCTGTCCCATTTGCTTTAGAGTAGAGCGTAATAAATTCACTATTACCAGAGTTTTCTGCCGTGACTGATCCTATTGTTGACGATATTCCCCGCCAAAATTCCTATAGCTACGAAGAGCTTTTGCGCTCTGGTCATGGGACTTTGTTCACTCCGCACAATGCGCGATTGCCTGTGCCAGATATGCTGATGTTTGACCGAATCACTTCGATCACCAGCGATGGTGGCAGTTTTGGCAAGGGCGAGGTGAAAGCCGAGATGGATGTCAAGCCAGAGCAATGGTTCTTTGGCTGTCATTTTGTTGGTGATCCTGTAATGCCAGGCTGTTTGGGACTGGATGCCTTGTGGCAGATGGTGGGTTTTTTCCTGACATGGTCTCAACTGCCTGGAAAAGGCCGTGCTTTAGGTGTGGACGAGGTACGCTTTACAGGCGAAATTGTGCCAGAGTCTTCGCTGGTGGAATATCATATCGAAGTGAAACGCCTGTTGAAAGGCCGCCTGAATATGGCAATCGCCGATGGTACGGTTTGCGTTGATGGCAAGAAAGTCTATACAACAAAAAATTTACGCGTTGGCCTGTTCACCAGCGGAATCAAAGGATAATAACATGTCTTCACGCCGAGTCGTCATTAGTGGTATCGGAATTACCTCGTGCATAGGTCTTGATCAAGACAGCGTGCTTGCATCATTGCGTGAAGGGCATTCGGGGATTCGTTTCGATGACAGTTTTGCCGAAGCGGGCATGCGTAGTCATGTCTCAGGTCAAGTCGAGATCAACTTAAAAGACCATATCGACAAGAAAGTCTTGCGTTTCATGGGTGACGGTGCCGCCTATGCCTATCTGTCGATGCAGCAAGCCATTACCGATGCAGGCTTAACCAAAGCCGAGGTCAGCAATCCACGCACGGGGATTATCGCTGGCTCTGGCGGGGCTTCAACACGAAATTCTGTCGCGGCAGTGGATACGGCACGCAATAAAGGCGCAAAACGTGTCGGCCCTACCCTTGTCCCGCGCTCTATGGGCTCAACGGTCTCTGCTACACTTTCTGTACCGTTCGAGATTAAAGGCTATAATTACTCAATTACTTCGGCCTGTGCCACCAGTCTGCATTGTATTGGCAATGCCTACGAAACGATACTTTCTGGCAGGCAAGACCGGGTTTTTGCGGGCGGCGGCGAGGAATTGGACTGGACGTCTTCGTTGCTTTTTGATGCCATGGGTGCGCTGTCCAGTCGGCACAATGACCATCCCGCAACCGCAAGTCGCCCTTATGATGCGGATCGGGATGGTTTTGTCATTGCTGGCGGCGGCGGCATGGTGGTGGTGGAAGACTACGAGACCTGCAAGGCGCGCGGTGGTAAAGTTTATGCTGAAATAACGGGTTACGGCGCAACGTCCGATGGTTACGATATGGTGGCACCCCAAGGCGACGGCGCCATGCGTTGCATGATGATGGCACTGGAAAACCTTGGTGATCGGCAGCTGGATTATGTCAATACCCACGGCACTTCGACCCCTGTTGGCGATATTCCTGAACTGCACGCAATTGCTAAGGTCTGCCAGAATCTAGGGCTTGAGACACCACCTGCTATTTCCTCGACCAAGGC
>JAHDDM010000054.1 GCA_020629355.1 Rhodospirillaceae bacterium | reverse complement strand
CGCCACATACGCGCCGGTCGCGCACTTGCGCTCCTTAGCCTGTTCTGTATAATCAGATTATACAGAACAGGCTATAGACAGCGTTTTTAATCGCGTTTACCCTGTACCACGCGGTCAAGGATCATGGCACAAAACAGGATAGCGAATCCTGCCAGAATCCCTTGTCCTACCGAGGCATATTGCAGCGCTTCAAGAACATCTTCCCCAAGTCCCTTAGCCCCAATCAGCGAGGCCACCACCACCATGGCCAGACTCAGCATGATGGTCTGGTTCACACCTGCCAGAATCGACGGGGCAGCAAGCGGCAGATCAACCTTTGTCAGCAGATACCACCTGTTGGCACCGAAAGCGATTGCTGCCTCGCGGATATTTTCAGGCACACCACGTAAGCCTAATACCGTTAAGCGCACCACAGGGGTGCCGCCGAAAATCATGGTGGTCACCACCGCAGCAGGCTTGCCTGTACCAAAGAACGCAATGACGGGAATCATAAAGACAAAGGCAGGCATGGTCTGCATAAAGTCCATAATTGGGCGAATGACAGCATAGAATTTTGGCCTTCTAGCGCAAAACATTCCAATGGGAATTCCAATAGCAATAGACAGACAGGCTGCTGTACCCAACAGAGCCAAAGTTGTCATGGCTTTTTCCCAAAAGCCTAAAATGCCCATATAGGCCAGAAAACTGCCTGCTGCGATTGCGGGTCTTGACCCTGCTGCAAGCCAGGTCAACATGATGATAAAGCTGGCAATGACAGGCCAAGGTGTTGAGACGAAAATAATTTCCAGCCCATCCAGTACCGCGCGGATACCAAAGGTGATGAAGTCAAATAGCCACTGTCCAGAAGCAATAATATAATCAAAAAAGGTCTCGACCCAAGCAATGGCTTGCAGACGAATTTCAGGGTCTGTGGGGAATTTCCCAAGCCAATCTATCGCATTGGGCAGGCTAAAATGCAGCGCGCAGACCACGAACACCACCAGAGTAAAGATGATGCTGAGAGCGCTTCTTGCTGGACTGAGACCAAAGCTGAGATGCGGTTTTGATAACCAGGTTGAATAGCGCCGTTCCAGCGCGGTATTGGCGACGATACCTTCGACGGTTTTTGTTGCCAACAGAAAGATCAATCCGAACAAAGCCACCCATAATGCACTGGCCTCAGCTGCTGCTGCCTCAAGGCGTATCCCACCAATAGCGGCTTCGAGCGAGGCTATGGTGCGTTCAAAAACAGCAACATTATCGGCATTTTTTTCAATCGCTGCCGCAAGCTGTTCGCGGCGAAAGGCAAGTGTGCCTTCAATTTGGGCAATACGTTCGGTGGCGGCTGCCCCAAGATCACCGAATAGTCCGCGACTTAACTGTATCAAGCCAAAGGTTTCGAGCAGAATAAACGGCAGTCCCCAATTCCACAAACCACGCGCACCAAACCAAACTGGTCCGAGCAGAGCCGCAAAAATATTGAAGGTTGGGGTAAAGCCCGTGCGACCACCAATACGGGCAAATTGCCGCCGATAATAATCGGGGTTTGTCGCAACAAACTTTTCGAGCAAATGGTCTTGGGTTTCTTGATTCATGGTCTCCCCCTAAGCGGTCTCTGTTCCCTCGATTACCGTGCGCAACAGATCACTTCGGGTCACGACACCAACACGCTGACCATCTTGGGTAATCACCGAGGGTATATCGCTGTTGATCGCCTGAGTGATCAACAGCCCAAGAGGCGTATCGCTGGCATATTCTGCCGCATCCGCCGATAGAGAACCATGCTGTGATCGCTTCTATTGGCTGCATGACCGCATGGGCGCGCACCACTTTCAAGCGCGAAATCCCCGCCACAAAATCTGCGACATAATCATCGGCGGGGTGCATGACAATCTCTTCTGGTGTCCCAATTTGCACCACCGCACCATCGCGCATAATCGCGATATGCGCGCCAATACGCACCGCTTCATCCAGATCATGGGTGATGAATACGGTTGTTTTCTTCATCTGAGCCGCAAGCTGCATGAACTGGTTTTGTAATTGCCGCCGAATCAAAGGATCGAGCGCCGAAAAAGGCTCATCCATCAGCAAAATCTCAGGATCAGAGGCCAACGCCCGTGCTAGCCCAACCCGTTGCTGCATCCCGCCAGATAATTCGTGGGCGAATTTGTTACCCCAACCGCCAAGTTCTACCAGCTCAATACATCGTTCAGCGGCCTCCAGACGTTGGTTTTTGCTGATACCACGAATTTCCAGCGGCATGGCGATATTATCCAGTACCGAACGATGCGGCATCAGGCCGAAATTCTGAAACACCATCGCAATATTGGCATTGCGATAATTCCGTAATTCTTGCGGATTCATCGCCATCACATCCACGCCATTGACGTGAATACTGCCTGCCGTTGGTTCTAAAAGACGGTTAATGTGGCGAACCAAGGTTGATTTTCCTGAACCAGACAGCCCCATGACACAGAAAATCTCGCCCGCCTCTATCTGCATATTGGCGTTGGCAACACCCAGAACACAATTAAATTCACTGAGCATTTCGGCCTTCGATAAAGACGAAGACTGCACGGCTTTCAGAGCCTCTTCAGCGCGTGTACCGAAGATTTTCCAAACATTATTCAGCTCTATCGCTATCTCAGACATAGGTAAAGTGGTGACGAGTGATCACACCCGCCACCAACCAGTTCTATAAGCCTAACCAGCTATCGACTCGGGCGCTGTTTTCCGCAACCCAATTCTTGGCCACATCTGCAGGAGATTGACCACCTTCGATGAGGAAGGCAAAGTTCGAGACGGTCTCACCATCCAACGCCATATTAGCCAGAAAATCCGCAATCGCGGGGGAACGCGCCGCCAGTGATTTTGAATAGGCAACCTGCACCTGCTTCAAGGCATCTTCGGTCATTACTTTTGAATTCTTGTACCAGTCAGGATCATCGGAGGGCTGAATCGCTTTGTATTTTGCTGGATCAAAGGCTGGCTCGCTCAGACGCACAATGTCATGCTGGAACCAGATAGCATGCGGGGAATAGCAATAGAACGCATAGCCAATACCCTTTTTGATCGAATCACCCACTGTAGCAGTCATCACGGCCTGATCAGCGCGAATCGCATCCATGAATGGCAGTAGGCCATAATCACGTACCTTAACCTCGTTGACATTGGCAGAAGCCCAACCTGGTGCACCCACCCAAATTTCACCTTTGCCATTACCGTCACTGTCCATTTTTGCCGCAACTTCAGGCCGCGCCAGATCAAAAATTGAGGTCACATTATTAGCCTCAGAAAAGGCTTTACTGACACAGAAGCTCTGTTTACCCTCGTAAGAATTTTCTGAAAGTGCCACCGTACCCGCACCATCGACATACTTTTTCGTGAAGCTTTCCTGATTCGGTAGCCAGACATCAGGATGAACATCAATATCGCCCTTGCCTTGATCCATGGCCTGAAAAATACTGGCATTATTACCTGGAACAAGATTGGCCTCACCGCCAATACGCGAGGTCACAACCTCGGCGATCAAATGCGCAATCGCCTGAGCACCCGTCCAGGCTGGTGCACCAATATTGACTTTTTCTGCTGCCTGAGATGTGCCCGCAAAAGCAGCAACACTCAAAACAATCGCGGATACCTGTAAAGTCTTCTTGATCATAATCTGTCTCCTGTTGTTCATCATGCTTTAACTGTACGAGGCATCCAAAAATTCTGCAACCACGGATAGGAATTTTTTTGGTTGCTCAAGATGGGCGCTGTGACAACAGTTCTGAAGAATCACCAGTGTACTATTTGGGATGTGCTCCGCCAAAGAGCAAATATAACGCCTGGCGTAAGAACGATCATCCGCACCAGCAATGACCAAAGTCGGACAGGCAATATCTGGAAGGTATTCGCGTCCATCCCAAGCCGCCATGGCGCGTAGTCCTGCCAAAGCGTTCTCGAGCCGAACCCCTGTACCTAGTTCTTGGCATAAGGGATAATATTCGGCGGCCTTCCCTTCGCGAAACCATGTCGCGGCAATGCGTGCAGCAGTGGTGGCAACACCCTCTGCCTTAAAGCGTTCGCGGGATATATCCAGTGGCTCAAAACGTTCTGGCATTGCCCCAAGTGGGCCTGTGCCGTAACAGACCAGCCGCCGAATGCGCGCGCCGGCCAAATGTGCCATTTCCTGCACAATCATGCCGCCCATGGAATGGCCTAAAATGTCGCATTTCGTAACACCCAATTCATCAAGATAATGCCATAAACATTCGGCAAAATCACGAATTTTATCGGGACTGTCTTGAGCGAGATCAGCACCAAAACCTGGTAAATCTGGCGCGATAATCGTGCGATTTTTCTGTAATTCCGACAGAATCGGTGTCCATTGCGCCTTGCCGCCCAAGAAACCATGCACGAGCAGCAAAGGCGGCGAATCCAGTGTTATTTGCTGGGTAACATGCGATTGATTGATACGGTTATGCGGCATATCTGTTTTATAGCCTATGCTATACTTTCAATCACCAACTGCCAATATTGTTCATCGAGACCCAAGGCTCTTGAGGGATCAGAGCCTTGCCTTCCTGCACCAGCATAATGACGGCCTCGTCTGGTGACTTGATAAAGGCCAGTCTTCCATCACGCGGCGGACGATTCAGCGCTATACCCAGACGCTGCAATCGCTTACAGGTCGCATAGATATCCGTGACTGTGAAGGCGATATGCGCGTAAACGCGCCCTGATTCATATTTCTCAGGCTCCCAGTTATAAATCAGCTCAATCTGAGGCGCGCCGTAAACCCCACTAGGGCTGTCTGGTGCCGCCAGAAAGAACAGCGTAAATTTCCCACCTGGAACATCAGAGCGCATCACTTCGCGCAAACCAAGTTTATTGCAGTAGAAGTCCAGCGATTTCTCGACATTGCTGATCCGCAGCGAAGTGTGTAAAAATCGCATGAATGATATCCCAAAATTACCTTGATACTGAACCTATACAAAATTGATGTTCAAATATAGCAGAATATCAAAGCAGTTTGCACCTCTTTAACCAAGACAATTCCGCATGGTTTGTGCCAGATTCTTCATCAGGATAAAGTAAAGCTCTGGCCCTGCTGCCAAGCTTGTCCCTAGCGGATCAAGCGTGCCGATTTTTGCATCATAGCCTTCACGCACGGTTTCTACTCTGTTGGCAGGGAACTGTGGCTCGATAAACAAGCATCGAACATGATGTTCACGCATATATTCTCTGGCATGCTGAATTTCGGTGACGCTAGGCTGGACTTCAGGATTATCGCTGATGACACCAGCATCTTGCAGACCATAGTGGCGTGTGAAATACTGAAAGGCATTGTGAAAAACCATATAAGAATGCGATTGTACAGGTGTAAGTATGGTACGGATTTCAGCATCAAGCTGCTCAAGGCGTTGTTGTACTTTTGTTGTATTGGCTTGGTATAGTGCTTGATGTTCAGGGTTCAATGTGACCAATTTATCGTAGACCACATCGATTATCCGTGCGGCATTTTTCGGGTCAAGCCAGATATGGGGATCATTGCCATGCTTGCTATCGTGATCATGTCCGTGGCCATGATCATTCGATGGATGGATGGTCAATTCGGGAATATCCATCAAGGTGACGACAGAGGTATCTTCAGCCAGAGTACGCAAAGGCTTATTGAGGAAGCTTTCAAGTTCTGGCGCAACCCAGACAATCAGTTCTGCTTGATCAAGCAGTCCAACTTGCGAGGGCTTCAACGCATAGCCGTGGGGTGAGGCCGCACCATCCAGCAACAGAGCAGGTGTTTCTGTACCCGCCATTATCGCGGCAACCAGACTATGGATGGGTTGTATGCTGGCGACAACCTTTGATTCAGCACGCACCGCTGGAGCGAGTATCAAGAAAAATGCAACGCTTAATATAATTTTTTTCATGGCTACCCCTTTTCTGCTTGCTGTGGTTAGGAACGTGCTAATATAGGGTGCTTGAGACAGATTTAATAGACCATTATGACAACGGAATGCCTTCATTTGCAGAACGCTGGTTATCGTGTGCGCGACCGTTGGCTGGTGCGCGGCATTACGCTTGCGGTACATGACGGTGAAATTGTGACGCTCATCGGCCCGAACGGTTCGGGAAAGTCCACCACGGTCAAGCTGGCTTTGGGGCTCTTGCCTGTGTCCGAAGGCAAAGCACAGAAACGGGATGGCCTGAAGGTGGGTTATGTTCCGCAAAAGTTACATATTGATCAGACCTTACCCATGACCGTTCAGCGTTTTATGACCTTAACGCAAAAAATCCCGCAGCAGGATATTGAGGCCGCCCTTGAAATGACGGGGGTTACAAAGCTTGAGCAACAGGCAATTCAAAATTTATCTGGCGGAGAATTTCAACGGCTGCTCTTGGCCCGTGCGATTGCCTGCAAGCCGAATCTGCTGGTACTAGACGAGCCAGTACAGGGGGTAGATTTTGCTGGCGAGATTGCTTTGTACGAATTGATTGCACGGATCAGAGAACAGACTGGTGTGGCGATTTTGTTAATTTCGCATGACCTGCATGTGGTGATGCGCGCCACTGATCGTGTGATTTGCCTAAACGGTCATGTCTGCTGCCAAGGCTCGCCAGAAACCGTGGCAGCCAGCGACGAATATCGTGCACTTTTTGGCTTGCATGCCACGGACGCCTTGGCGCTCTATACCCACCACCATGACCACGAACATCTTGCAGACGGCACGGTGCGCCACCACCATGATTGATAGTCTTTTCAGCGATTTTTTGATCCGTGCTCTCCTTGCTGGAGTGCTTATCGCGATTCTGTGCGGGCCTTTGGGGTGCTTTATTGTCTGGCGGCGTATGGCCTATTTTGGTGATACTCTTGCCCATGCCGCGCTGCTTGGAGTTGCTCTGGCCTTTTTACTACACATAAACTTGACCCTTGCGGTCTTTGCTTTAGCCGCAAGTATCGCATTGATGACCCTGCTGTTGAAAAAACGCGCCAGCCTGTCTTCGGATTCACTATTGGGGATGCTGTCTCATGCGGGCTTGGCCTTGGGGATGGTAGTCCTGGGGCTATTGGAAAACCCACAGATTAACTTGATGGGTTTTCTTTTCGGCGATATTCTGGCGGTCTCACGGCAGGATATTGCTGTGATTGCGGTGTGCGGGATTGGCGTTCTCGTGGTCTTGAGCCGAATATGGCGATCACTGGTCGCCGCCACCATCAGCGAGGACATTGCCACCGCCGAGGGCATCAAGCCAGAACGACTGCATCTTATTTTTATGCTGCTCATGGCTTTGGTTATCGCCCTTGCCATGAAAATCGTTGGGGTGCTGTTGATTACTTCCATGCTGATTATTCCGGCTGCAACCGCGCGTAATTTTGCGCGTAGTCCAGAGCAAATGGCACTATATGCCATGATTATTGGCTCTGTTGCAGTGATTGCTGGACTATATGGTTCGCTGTGGTGGGATATACCCACAGGGCCTTCTATCGTGCTTGCGGCTTTTGGTG
>JAHDDM010000053.1:3425-7542 GCA_020629355.1 Rhodospirillaceae bacterium | reverse complement strand
GTATTGGCATTTCGGGCATCGGTGATGAGAATCCGACGATGTTTCGGATCACTGGTGATAGCGCGTAATTGTGGATCATCTTCCATATTTGGACTCCTGTTTTCTGGCAATGCGAGTAAAACCGCCTGCCCTGATCGATCAAGGCGATTGATCATCCGCACCCGACCATGACGCGGGCAGTCACCATGCAGGTGGCAGATAATAACCGGACCTGCATCCAGCTGGACGGTGCCAGTACGCCAAGGGGCGCGCTCGCGGAAATAGAGTTTTGTCGATGTCTGGATGGTGGTTTCCGCCAGAATGGTTCCCATGGGATCAACATCTTTCCAGGGCAATGTTGTTGACAGACAGCCACAACAGGCATCACGGGGGGGGTACTGAATCTTGCCGCATTCGCTGCAATGCTGTAAGGCCAATCGGCCTTCTGCCGCCGCCGCACTTAAACCAAGGCCAGCCCGACTACGCGCCTCAGGCGGACGAGTTGGGCGCACCGTGCGTTTTTGCGGGTTCTTTTTCGGTGGTGGACGCAAAGCTTCGGTCATGCTTCTGCTCCTTTCAGGATTGCGGCACTCGAGCAGACCCCGCGGTCATAGTTGATCATGCCAAAACCAGAAACCATGGCATATCGGGCATCCGCAACCTGAGTTGCACCAGCTTGATGCGTAACCTGCCGAATGGCCTCAACGAGACCAATAAAACCGCCAGCAGCACCAGCTTGACCCGCTGATAATTGCCCCCCTGAAGTATTATGGGGAAAGTCTCCCGTTGTGGTCATGTCTTTATTGCGCAAAAAATCTACTGCCTTGCCCTTGGGACAAAAGCCTAAATCTTCCACCTGCATGACAGAAATCACGGGATAATCATCATAGGTCTGAAGAAGATCAATATCCTCTGGACTACAGTCCGCGCTATCCCACAAAGCGTCAATATCGACACTCCAGCCACCGCGCAGCTGAATGGGATCATCCGCATGGGCATTATGGCGTTCAATCGCTCCTGCAATGCGGGCAAAGGGCAGATTGCGCTTCAGTGCTTCTGCTTCGGTCATCACCAGAAAAGCCTCTGAACCCGCACAGGGCATGACACAATCAAACAGTGCAATCGGATCAGAGATTGGGCGCGCATTCAAATATTCCTCAAGCGATAAAGGCTTTTTCATTACGGCTCCAGAATTATTCAGGGCATTGGCTCTTTGAGCAACACAAATGCGACCAAAATCGGCGCGAGTTGCGCCATATTCCTGCATATAACGATCCGTCAACAGAGCAAAATTTGCGTTTGGACCGCCGTAACCATAAGGATAGGAGGCATCGGAAGCAAAACGCGAGAAGCTTGACAGCATCAGACGAAAACTGTCGATATGATTGGTATCACCCGCAACACAGGCGACAATATCGGCATCCCCGCACTGTACTGCACGCGCTGCCCGTCTAAGCGCCACCACGCCGCTTGCCCCGCCCATGGGGATATGATCCAGCCAGCGAGGCGATAATCCCAAATGCTGTGTTAATCCGACAGCGGTATCTGGAAACAGCGTAAAGCTCGATACGGTAAAACCATCAATATCCAGAGGCTTCAGCCCTGCCAGATCAAGAGAGCCTCGTAATGCCCGTGCTATCCACCAATGTGCGGTATCGATGGAATATCTTTGATAGGGCATCGAAAAAGGTGCGGTAAGCACAATACCGTCATAAGGTCTCTGTTGTCGCATCAGGCCACCTGCCGTTTTTTCAGATGTGTCGTCGTGATGGTGGCAGGGTCTTCAAGCAGATTCGCCGCGAGCTCTTTCAGCACAGCACGCTGGATTTTTTGGGTTGGGGTCAAAGGCAGACCATCAACAAAAGCAATATAGCCGGGGACTTTATAATAGGCCATTTGCTGAAGACACCATTCGATAATTTCCAGCGCGGTTTCTGCCGAGGGCTGTTTGACTCTGAGGCAGGCAAAAACCTCCTCGCCACGCAAAGCATCTGGTACAGCAGCGACTCCAGCGCTCAGAATAGCTGAATGGCGCATCAGAATAGATTCCACTTCAACTGCGGCAATGTTTTCTCCAGAACGCCGAATAACATTTTTTTTGCGATCAACAAAAAACATCTCGCCGTCCTTGTTCTGGCGCACAATGTCTCCAGTATGAAACCAGCCGTCTTGCCACGCTTCGGCAGTGGCCTCAGGGTTTTTATAATAATGACTAAAGAAACCATAACGCGGATTGCCTGTCGCGCGGCGCACCAGAAGCTCGCCTGCTGTATTAGAGGCAACATCCCTATCTTCATCATCGACAATTCGACAGGCAATCTCAGAAGCTGGCCTGCCGAGACTGGCCTGTCCGACAAGGCGATTTTCGCTACTGGCGGCTATCACCGCACCCGCGCCCGTTTCGGTCATTGCCCAAGCCTCAATGAGTGGAAAGCCGAATCGCTCTTCAAATCCAGCGTGCAGTTTCGGATCAACACCCGCGCCAAAACCAAACCGCACCTGATGCTGGCGGTCTTCTTCTGCTGGCTCTGCTGCCATCAACAGAGACGGCATCACGCCAAGATAATGCAGACAAGTCGCTTGAGAGACAGCAACATCTGACCACCAGGAGCGCGGATGAAAGCGATCCAGCGCAATCAGGCAGCCGCCCACCGTAACCATTGCCATAAAGGAATAGGCCATGGCGTTCATGTGAAATATGGGTAGAGGCGTGATCATGCGCTCGCCTGTGGTGGTGAGTTTTGCCAATCCACCGACATCCGCATACCATCTGCCCGCCAGCAGGAAATAGGTATTGGGCAAAACACAGCCCTTGGGGCTGCCAGTAGTGCCCGAAGTATACAGCACCGCGGCTTCCTGCTGCTCCCCGCTGCTGTCTTCTGCAACCACGGCATTTTTTCGTGGCTTTGGCACAGTCTCTTCTGGTGTGATGACCGCAAGGGCAATATCGGCAGTTTTCGCTGCTGTAGCCAGTTCAGCGTGACGTTCAGGAATGGCGATGATCAATGCAGGTTCAGCATGGCCAATCAGATATTCCAGCTCTGCCGCCCGCAGGTCTGGATTGATGGGAACAACCGAAACCCCAAGGCGATTCAGTGCCAGCCAAAGCAGAAAAAACTCTGGCCGATTTTCCAGCAACAGGGCAACGCGCATTCCTTTCTGATAATCAGCACAGGCAAACTGTTCCGAATATTCCAACACTTTGGTATGGGCATCACGATATGTCCAGCAACCAGCATCCATCCCATAGACCTCTGCCGTTCGGGGCAGAACCTGTAGCATCTCCCGCTCAGGGCAACGCTCTGCCGTGGCTTCAAATACCGCAAAAACGCTGGAAGGTGTTGTCATGGTAAGAGCTGAATATTGCCAAAGGCAGCATCCGAGTTCAACAGCTCGACTCGCTTGTTGGCAATCCGTAGCGCACCATCGAGTAGTTTCAGTTCGTGGGTTGCCGTCAATGCCAGCAAGAACTGTTCATCAAGGCGGGTCTCGACATAGTGCATGGCAGTATTGGTGACATAGCAGCCAGTTTCGTTATCCATCTTGTCGACAAAAGGACGCTGAATGACGTGATGACAGCGACTCTTCGGCTTTTGGGAAAAAGTCCGTGCGCCATTTAGACGCTCGACACGCAATTTCAGCATAAACATGTCCTCATACAGCAACGAGGTGACATGATGCGGATCGGTCTGTTTATAATCCAGTGGCATCCAGTAATGTCCATCCGGCAGCCAGAGATCAAGCCAGTCATTATAGCGGCCTTCATCCAGCATCCGTACTTCAGCATAGATGAAATCCATCAGTGTGTCTTTTGAGACTGTATTCATTGCATCGCCTCCTGTTTTTCCTGTCCGCGCCGCGGCATGGAGCAGGTCATGAAACGTTTCCAGGCATCGAACTGGTTACGCATCTGGCGTTCGGTTGTGCCATTTTCCACAGCTTCTTGGGAAAAGTCTTCGGCCGTATCGGGATACAGACGTTGCAGATTAACCCATTCCAGACCATCGGAAAGTAATCCTTCCTGAGCGCGTTCGTACATTTCCAGATCATCATGCCCAACAATCGAGGTGGGCGCGTTGATCATGCGGTTATACATTGCGGTGCGCGCCAAAAGCTCATCTGGTGCATCCACCAGCCG
>JAHDDM010000053.1:0-3325 GCA_020629355.1 Rhodospirillaceae bacterium | reverse complement strand
CGATCGACCATATTGTCGATGGAAGACAGACTGTCCTGAAAGAAATCTTCAAAACTGATTCCACTTTCCGCCAGACGGGCAAAAATAAAGCCGCGATAATTATGCACCGCACCTACCGCTTTCATCCCCTTGGCATTTTCGGTTTTTTCAAGCCCCGTTTCCTGATAGCCTTTCTTCAATGGAATCGCCAAAAGACAGCCGTCGGTCTTGAACGACCAGGCATGATAAGGACAACGGAAAAACTTGCCAGTATTGCCCTCACGATCAATGGCGATTTTCGTGCCCTTGTGCGGACAGCGATTGTGCAGCACCTTGACCTCACCATCGGAATGGCGCACCTGTATCACTGGCTGATTACCAATCTGAGTCGTATAGTAATCGCCCTTTTTCGGGGTCTGGCTTTCGTGGCCAACAAACACCCAGGTATTGGCAAACAAGTGCCGCATTTCCAGGTCATAGACCGCATGGCTGGTATAGACATCCCGATGCACCTGATAGCCCTGAATCATGGCTTCAATATCTTCTGCCATCAATGGTTGCGTTTTTTGCGTCATTGCTCCCACTCCTATAAATCCAGTACAAGTCGCGATGTTTTTGCGCGACTAACACATATCTGCATGACCTTCCCTGAGGCACGATCCGCTTCAGATAAAACCACATCACGATGATCCGGCTCGCCACTGATCACATCGGTCTGGCAAATGCCACAATCGCCGCGCTGGCAGTCATACATTAAATCCTTACCCGCCTCTTCCAGCACCTCAATGATGGTCTTGCCGACAGGGATTGAGAACACCTCGCCCGTATCAGCAATCTCAACCTCAAAAGGCGTATCATCAGAGTGCGCCTCTGGTGTTGCAAAAAGCTCGATATGAATATTCTCGTCCCTATGGCCTGCTACGGTGGCAGCACTACGGGCAGCATCAATCATGCCTTTTGGGCCGCACAAATACATTGCGCTGCCCTGAGCCTGAGCAGACATGAGTGCAGCCAGATCAATGGGGTTTTCATCATCACAATACAGTCGCATCTCAAAATTATCTGAAAGCTGGTCTTTGAAGCCCATCAGGGTCTTGCTTCTTGCGGTGTAATGAAACTGAAAATCCCGCCCCTGTTGCATCAAGGCTGTTGCCATTGAAATAAGCGGAGTCACCCCAATTCCACCCGCAAGCAACAGCACGGGTGCTGCTCCTGAGGATAATTCAAAATCATTGCGGGGTTCGGTGACCTTGACTACTGTGCCAACGGCAAGATTGTGCATGGCTTGTGAACCGCCCGTGCCCTCATCCTCACGTTGTACCGCGATAGTATATGTTTCAGGGTCTGTCTCTGGCCAGTCAATCAGGGAATAAGACCGCGTACCCTTTTCGCCAAGATCAAAATCCAGATGCGCCCCTGGGGTATACTCAGGCAATTTCTGCCCCGCCACATCCTTGAATGCCATGACGCGGATTCGTGCCGTTTCGTTGCAAGCCTCGCTAAGAACCAGATTGAGCATGAAATATCCTCCTTGCCAGAATGTATGAAATTTCATATATTCTGGCAAGGACATTTTTACGCTATGGCCTGTCTCATATAATTTGATTATATGAGACAGGCTATAACACTTTTATCGCTCGCGCCTGTCGGCCTTACGGCCTAGGCTCCGCGGGGGCGTCGCATACGCGACGGTCGCGCCTTGCGCTCCTATAGGCTATACCTTTTCTTGGTGATATAAAAATGCAATCTGGATACTTCCATTTACCTAAGATTTCGATGCAGATAGGGGTAAAAGGTGAAATTGAGTACCGGAACATATGAGAGATATTTGAGGATACGAAATGAGCCTTTTACCCCTAGATGCGCGAAAGATAGGTAAAGAGGAGTGTCCAGCCTTTGTGCCGTCCTATCTGCTGTATCTTTTGGCAGCCTCTAGCGAGGCCGCAAGCCAGCAATTTCACCACATTGTCAAAACCCATGGCCTACGTGTGCCAGAATGGCGCATTATGGCTTGCCTGTATGATCAAGACGGGTTGATGACCACCAAACTGGCTGATTTTGCCCTTATTGAGCAGTCCCGATTGACGCGCATTATTGATCAGATGGACAGCAAAGGTCTGATCAAGAGATGCCCAGGGCGAGATGATCGCCGCAAAATCACGATTCATTTAACCTCCGAAGGGCAGGCATTAGCGACAAGGCTGGTGGCTCTGGCAAAAGAACACGAACAGAAACTCCTCGGCACACTGGAGGATACGGATGCAGCGCGTCTGAAACTGGCTCTTCAGGCTTTACTCGACAGGTTGGAAACGTTACCGACTGGCGAATGAAGCAATGGTCTTAATGGCACCATCAAGATTACTGCCAGATTCATCCTGTAACGCTGCCATACGGAGTCTTTCGAGCCACTCAGCAGCATCGTCACGTCCCTCAAGCATAGGCAAGGCTTCAAGAATACGGCTGAATTTTGAGTGTCCACGTTCATGCGTATCGGAATAACCCTTGATGAGGCGCTGGCAACGGAGAATTTCCACCGCCAGTCGATAGTCCTGTTGTAGAGCAATACGCACCTGTTGCTGTAGTCTGTCGAGATGTGCTTTTTCCTGCTGGTGGCGCAACAGTTTACGCCGATACGGCCGTATCAGGCCAAGGGCACGCAAAGCGAGAAAGCCGCCAAGACGATCCGTGCGTATCCTACGGCCTTTATTAAACCAACGCTCAAGCAGCCTGAAGGCTCGTGGCGTGCGTTGCAGCCACGCCCCAAAACGTGCAGGCATGATGGAACTGATTTCCTCGGCGCGGGGATGGAAATATTCTGTCACCTGAACGATGGTTCCGTTATCAACACCCTGTTCTTCAAGGACTCTGTGATAACGACTGGCGCGGGTCTTGAGGGCCGCCACCCTGAGAACATCATCGTAACACATGGCATTGGCAATATATTTCGCTGCCGTTGTGGTCAACTCAAAACCATTCTCTGCACCGTCCTGTTGCTGCCAGTACAGAACATGCTCAAGATATTCCCGACCATAGTCAAAGTCCTGATAATCGACAACCTTGCACAAACCCGCTTCGGTCATGGCGCGCGCGGCTGGTGCAATATCATCCCGTACTTTCTGCAACAGGAGATTCCAGTCTTTCAGCATCCTGTCTGAACCCTGTACTGCTACTAAATCAGAGGGAGTGGTCTCTGCCATTGGTGCATCCTTAAAAGCAAGTGCGGTGCGAAATGCGCTCAGACTTTGCGCAACACCGCGTCCAGATGCTTCGATGACCTCTTCAAATAGTGCTGGTTCAAATGGCAAGGCACCGCTTTTTGCCAGCGCACCAAACAGGCTGGATGAAA
>JAHDDM010000052.1 GCA_020629355.1 Rhodospirillaceae bacterium | reverse complement strand
TCACCATTACCATAATGACTCTGCTTCTGGGTTTTCCCATTGCCTACCTGTTGGCGACCTTACCCACCCGTATCAGTAATTTATTGATTATTCTGGTTTTATTACCATTTTGGACCTCGCTTTTAGTGCGTACAACTTCTTGGATTGCGCTACTACAACAGCAAGGGGTGGTGAATGATCTGCTTGTGTTGCTGGGGCTCATCTCTGACGATGGCCGGCTGGTGATGATGCACAATTCTACTGGTACCATCATCGCCATGACGCATATCCTGTTGCCCTTCATGGTCTTGCCTCTGTTCAGTGTGATGAAAACCATCTCGCCTTCGTATAAACGCGCTGCTATTTCGCTTGGTGCGCATCCTTGGCGGGCTTTCTGGCGTGTCTACTTCCCAAGTACCATTCCAGGTATTGGGGCGGGTGGCATTCTGGTCTTCATTCTGGCGATTGGTTATTATATCACCCCTGCACTGGTGGGTGGGAATGATGGTATCTTTATGAGCAATCGTATTGCCTATAATATCTCAAGCTCCTTGAACTGGGGACTGGCAGCCGCATTGAGTACAATTCTACTCGCACTGGTGCTGATTCTGTTTGTCATCTACGACAAGTTCATCGGCATCAACAACATTAAAATGGGGTCATAGAATTATGGCCTTACCCTCCTACACCTCCCTGCACGAGAAAATATGGCATTATGGCTTCCTGCTGATTTGCGCTTTAGTGTTTATATTTTTAATTTTCCCTCTGCTGATCATCATTCCACTGTCCTTCAACTCGTTGCCCTATTTCACCTTTACCAAAGAAATGCTCTCGCTAGACCCTGCGGGATATTCTTTGGAATGGTATCAAGACTTCTTCAGCAATCCGAACTGGCAAGGGGCTGTACGGAATTCTTTCGTTATCGGTATTTTTGCCACGCTACTGTCGACATTTGTCGGGACTATAGCAGCACTTGGCCTGTCCAGAGAGCATATGCCTTACCGAACATTGATCACCAGCCTGTTGATTTCACCCATGATTGTGCCTTTGATCATTTCCGCTGCGGGGATGTTTTTCTTCTATTCGCGTCTCTCTATGCAAGGCACCTATATCGGTGTGATTCTGGCTCATGCGGCTTTGGGGATTCCTTTCGTGGTCATTACCGTCACCGCAACGCTGGTTGGCTTTGACAATAGCCTGATTCGCGCGGCGGCTTCCTTAGGCGCGACTCCAACACGGACTTTCTTCAAAGTTATCGTGCCATTGATCACACCAGGGGTCATTAGCGGTGCTTTGTTTGCCTTCATTACCTCTTTTGACGAGGTCGTGGTAGTGCTGTTTGTCGGCTCTTATCATCAGCGTACCATTCCGTGGCAAATGTTCTCAGGCATACGCGAACATATCAGCCCAACTATCCTCGCTGCCGCCAGTCTGTTGATTTTAATCTCAATCATTCTGCTGGTCACGCTGGAGCTGTTACGCCGGCGCACCGAACGTGCGCGCGGTATCCGCACGACATAGAAGCATTGTCATATATTGTTCATAAAACTGTTATATTATTGCAATCCTAATCAGGTAGATGTTCCTTGACCTCAAAAAGAGGTTATGCTTTCAATACTGAAAAAGGAAATGTGATGAAAAAATCTTTCGTGATTGGCGCACTCATCGCCACGGTATTCTCAAGTTCTGCTTTCGCGCGAGAACAGATTAAGGTCGTGGGGTCATCTACGGTCTATCCGTTCTCGACTATTGTTGCAGAGCGGTTTGGCAAGAACACCAAATTCAAAACCCCTGTGATCGAATCTACTGGCTCTGGTGGCGGGATCAAGCTGTTCTGTGCTGGTGTTGGCCTGCAACATCCTGATGTCGCGAATGCTTCACGCCGAATCAAAGCCAAAGAACTGGCAAGCTGCACCAATAATGGCGTGACCGTCACAGAATTTATCGTTGGCAATGACGGACTGGCCTTTGCGAATAGCAAACAGACGGCTCAGATGAATGTCTCTATTGCGCATTTTGCGGCGGCGTTGGCGGCAGAATTGCCTGCAAACAATGGTGGCGCATTGATCGCGAATCCAAATCAGACCTGGGCAGATGTTGATGCCTATGTTGCAGAATATACTGGCGAAGAACCATTAGGCCTGCCCTCCACAAAAATCCGCGTTCTTGTCCCGCCGCCAACTTCAGGGACAAGGGATGCCATGGGTGCATTATTTATGAAGAACGGTCATAAAAAATTGGGCACTTATGAAGCTGTGGGCAAGAAAGGTTCTGAGAGATTGCGTGAAGATGGCGCGGCGATTGAGGTTGGCGAGAACGACAATCTGATTGTTGAAAAGCTGGTTGCTGATCCAGACCTCATGGGGGTTTTTGGGTTTTCCTTCTTTGATCAAAACCGTGATAAGGTACATGCTTCAGCACTGGATGGGATTGAATTGACCTTTGATACCATCGCCGAATATGATTACCCTGGTGCACGGCCTTTGTATGCTTATGTCAAGCGCGAGCATCTGGAAGTTATCCCAGGCTTGCAGAAATTCTTCAAAGAATTTATCAGTGAACGCGCATTAGGGATTGATGGTTATCTGTTCCCCGCTGGCCTTGTGCCGCTTTCTGAGGACGACTTTGCAGAACAGTCTGCGAAAACCCGCAAGTTTCCTGCATTAAGTATGTAATCTTCACGGAGTAACCATGGATTTTTCAACCCTGACATTGCTATTGATCGCCCTGTCAGGGTTGATGTATGTCCTGTGTTGCAATCGGGTGCGGAGAACTGCGCAAACTTTGCAGCAGAGGCCAAAATCCTTACTACGTTATTATGGTCAAAATGCCGTAATCTGGACGTTCATTCCAGCCTTTTGCTTTCTATTGTTGTTTGCCTTTTTCCATTCGATTCTGCTCGAACAATATTACCTGCATATTATCGCGGATGTTTATGCTGATTCGCCAGAAAACCAGCATCGTCTGCTTTTGGCACAGATGAAAAATATCGCGGCAGGTATCCTCAGTAGCGAAGATGTCCAGCTACAAAATTTGGCACAGGACTTTGCCGCTAGCGAAACTCTGGTCTATCGCGCCCGCACCTGGCTGGTGGTTCTCTTGGCCTTGGGACTTGCTGGCTTTGCCTACCGAAAGGCTGTCCCGCATTTTCGGGTGCGGGAATCGGTCGAAAAGACTCTGCAACGAAGCTTTCTGATTGCTGCAAGTTTGGCTATTTTCACGACTATTGCCATTGTCGCATCACTACTGTTCGAAGCGGTGCGGTTCTTTTATGCCTATCCTATCTTTGATTTCTTAACTGGACTGCACTGGTCGCCGAATATCGCCTTGCATGCTGATCAGGTTGGGTCTTCTGGTGCGTTTGGCATGGTGCCGATTCTTGCAGGAACCTTACTCATCGCGCTGATTGCCATGTCCTTGGCAGTCCCTATTGGCTTATGCTCTGCTATTTACATGTCGGAATTTGCCCATCCGAGGTTTCGTAATTTCTGCAAACCCACCTTGGAAATTCTGGCAGGGATTCCCACCGTGGTCTACGGCTTTTTCGCGGCCTTAACCGCCGCCCCTTTCTTTCGCAAAATCGGCTTGAGCCTTGGCCTTGAAGTCTCCTCGGAATCAGCACTCGCGGCTGGTGCGGTGATGGGTATTATGATCATTCCGTTTATTTCCTCGCTGTCCGATGATGTGATCCGCGCAGTGCCACGCTCGCTTCGGGATGCCGCATTAGGTCTCGGCGCAACCAGAGCCGAAATGGTCACAAAAGTCTTGCTTCCTGCGGCCTTTCCAGGTCTGGTTGGCGCGTTCCTATTGGCAGTTAGTCGCGCTATCGGGGAAACAATGATCGTGGTCATGGCGGTGGGTACAGCCGCAAACTTGACCTTTAACCCTCTGGAATCCGTGACCACCGTCACCGTACAGATTGTCGGGCTACTCACCGGAGACACCGTATTCGACAGTCCAAAAACCCTATCAGCCTTTGCACTGGGGATTACGCTTTTTGTCATCACATTAGGCTTAAACATTGCAGCATTGGCGCTGTCCAGACGTATCGCGGAGCGTTACGAATGAGGCAACATTACACCGCAATCATTGCCAAGTCCTTACAGGCCCGTCACCGCCGTGAGCGCGGTTTGAAATATCTGGGCTTGATCTCGATTCTGTTTGGCTTTGCTTTTCTGTTGATTTTGCTAGGGAACATTGCCAGCAATGGTCTCAGTGCCTTGTGGCAGAGCCATATTCAACTCGAGGTCACTGTACCAGCCGATGCCGTGCTGGATGAACATGGCGCGATTTCAGAAGACATGGTTTTCGAGACCAACTGGAACGGAATTGTACAGAAAAGCTTACGCACCGAATTTCCCGATGCCAAAGGCATGCGCGCGCGCCGTGCCGTCGGCAAATTGGTCTCGGCGAATGCGGGCTTTTGGCTAAAGGAAAAAATACTGGCTAATCCTGAACTGTTGGATAGTCCACAAAAATTCTGGTTCAAGACCTCAGACGAAGTGGATCAATATATCAAAGGTCACATGGATATTAGCGTACCAGAAAGTGACCGTCGTCTGTCTGACCAACAGCTTGCCTGGGCGGATACTCTGGTCGAGCAGGGTCTTTTGGAACGGCATTTCAACACCACATTCTTCACCCAAGCCGATAGTCGCGAGCCAGAAAGTGCGGGCATTCTTGGTGCAGTAGTCGGCTCAGCTATGGCGATGCTGGTGACATTGGTGCTGGCCTTACCTCTTGCGGTGATGTCGGCGATTTATCTGGAATATTTTGCCAAACCTGGTCGCATGACAGACTTTATCGAGGTCAATATCAACAATCTCGCTGCGGTGCCTTCCATTGTTTTTGGTCTGTTGGGCTTAACGGTATTTCTGAACTTCTTCAACATGCCGCGCTCTGCCCCCCTTGTCGGTGGCATGGTGCTGTCCTTAATGACCCTGCCCACCATCATTATCGCTGCCAGAGCCTCGATACGCGCTGTGCCGCCCTCGATTCGAGATGCCGCATTAGGACTTGGAGCATCAAAAATGCAAGCCGCGCTTGATCATGTCCTGCCCATGGCCATGCCTGGTATCCTCACGGGAACCATCATCGGCATGGCGCAAGCTTTGGGCGAAAGTGCACCGTTATTGATGATCGGCATGGTTGCTTTTGTCGTTGATGTACCTGCTGCTATCACAGATCCTGCAACTGCTCTGCCCGTGCAGATTTATATCTGGTCTGACAGTGCAGAACGTGCCTTTTACGAAAAGGCATCACTGGCGATTCTGTTTCTGGTTGCGTTCCTGATTTTGATGAATATGGCGGCTGTTCTTTTACGCCGCCGCTTCGAAAGACACCACTAATGCAGAATAAAATGACCGCACGAAATGTAGAGGTACATTACGGCGATAAAATGGCTTTAGACGGAATAAACCTTGATATTCCGCAACACCAGATTCTGGCCTTGATCGGAGCCTCAGGTTGCGGAAAATCAACATTCTTACGTTGCTTGAACCGCATGAATGACGAAATTTCTGGCTGTAGGGTAAGTGGCGAAATTTTCCTTGATGATGAAAATATCTACGCACCGAAAATTGACCCCGTGCTGGTGCGTGCACGCATTGGCATGGTGTTTCAAAAACCGAATCCGTTCCCAAAGTCTATCTTTGACAATATCGCCTTTGGGCCAAGGATCAACCGCATTACAGAATCCGAAGCCGAATTACGCGATATTGTCCATTATGCCTTGGAACGTGTTGGCATGATGGATGAGGTCAAAGACCGCCTTCAAGAAAGTGCCACGGGACTGTCTGGTGGGCAACAACAACGTATCTGTATTGCCCGTGCGCTAGCCATTGCGCCAGAGGTGCTGTTGATGGATGAACCCTGTTCTGCTCTTGATCCGATAGCCACCACCAGAATTGAAGAACTGCTCGAAGTCCTGTCTAGTGACTATACCATCGTGATCGTGACGCACTCGATGCATCAGGCCGCGCGCATCTCGCAACGCTCGGCCTTCTTTCACCTCGGAGAATTGATTGAGGTTGGCGCAACCGATAAAATCTTCACCAAACCTGATGATCAACGCACCGAAAACTATATTACAGGCCGCTTTGGCTAGATATAGCCTATCCCATATAAAATGATCATATGGGATAGGCTATATCTTTTTATCGCTCACGCCTGTTCGCCTTGCGGCTCAGGCTCCGCGGGGGCAGCGCATACGCGCTGGTCGCGCAGTCGCGCTCCTATAGCGAGTCTCACATAATCAATTTATGTGGGACTCGCTATAGTGTCATATAATCATATTATGAGGATTGCGCTATATCCCAACAGACATTCAGAGTATGATAATCGGTTTTGCCTGGTGGAGATTTTTGATCATCGATTTTACGCCCGTCTCGGGTAAGAATACGAAACCAGGCACCGTGGTCATGGTCTACAAAGTGATCCCAGGAATATCGCCAAAGCCTAAGATATTCCTCGCGGTATGCACTATGTTGCGTTTGTTTGTACAGCCGCCATGCCGTGGCAATCGTCTCTGAATGCACCCAATAATATTTCGATTCGGCACAGGCATTGCCATCAAGATCAAAGCCATAGAAAATTCCGCCGTGTTTGTTATCGCGTCCGTGTTCTAATCCGCCCTGAAACAGCTGTTCGGCACGGGAGACATACCACGGCTCAGGGGCTATTTCATTGAGCATCAAAAGTAGCCGCGCCCATTCGACTTGATGTCCTGGCTGAAAACCCCAAGGCCGAAATAAATCATCGGGCTTGTCCTTGTTGAAAAGGTAATCTGGTGTCCAGTCTTCGTGATAATGTTCCCAAATTATTCCACCTGTTTGCATGGCAAGGGTTTGGGTAAATTTCTGCGCTAAAATCTTGGCACGATGCAAAAAATGCTCCTGTCCTGTTGCCTGCCATGCTGCAATACAAGCTTCGCACATATGCATATTGACGTTTTGGCCTCGATATGGACTCTTTGAAGCAAAATTGGCGGTAAATTCATCGCAATAGGCCTCGTGTTCGGATTCCCAAAACAGCTCTTCCAACAATACCCAGACATGTTCGAGCACTGCATGGCCTGTGGGAATTTCCGCCTTAACGGCACAGGCCGCCGCCAGCATGACAAAAGCATGACCGTACCCCATGATCGCCGTGTCCGATACGCTGCCGTCTCGGAGTGCCCAAGCATAACTGCCATTATCTTGACGGTGTACTTTTTCCAGGTACGCGAGACCATGCACGGCGAGTTCTTTATCTTCGGTCTTGCCGCCATGGACTGCTGCCATAGCAAAATTGAATACGAAACGGCAAGAACTGACAAGATGACGCAGCCCCGTGTCATAGACAGAACCATCATCAGAGAAACAATGATAAAAGCCACCTTTGGGATCAAAAGCATTATTACGGTAAAAGTCGAGCGTCTGCTCGATATGACTTTGAAGAAATTTGATACTTTCAAAATCAGGATATTCGGGATGCACACGCGGTGACATGAGAAGCGCTTTCTGAAAATACACTTTATGATTCACGTGTAAAATATCTTTTCACCAGAGAATTGTCAAGGCGAATCAAGCTCTACAGGGACTTGCGCTATCTGCAAAACCG